>CAYQWL010000020.1:30552-32499 GCA_964421195.1 uncultured bacterium
CTAAAGAAAGCATCAGGGCGGATTTTTTTATTTTACGGTGCTGGCGTCTAAAGGCCCGCTGAATTCGGCTTCGAATGAGGCATCCGGCCGTATCTGCCCGGCGTGTGATTGCGGAATTATTTTTATGAGCGATATATAATTTTTCGCCGGCCTCGATTCATAAGCCATGGCGAAATGTAAAGCCGTAAAAAAGCGAAACGTATAACGGGCGCCGGCGGAGTTTATCGTTAATGACGTTGACGATACCGGTAATGAAAATGATATAAATAGTATAATGAAAGTTAACTTTTTAATGTTGTTATTAAACATAATGATATTGTATTTTATCATATCATCGTTAATATGTCAAAATAAAAGCTTGACTTAATAAAAATAAAAAAAACGCTTTTATTAAAGGCTGAATTATGGTATCATAGCATCGATAGTATTGCTTATGCGGTTGAAAAATATTGTAACAATCATTGCGGCGGTTATATAAAAACGAAGGCGGTTAAGTATGGAGCAAATTGAATATGCTTATAATTTAATATTATCGAACTTTAATTATGTTTCATATAAAATGCATCTTATGGTTACCGAGCATTTAACTTTAAACCTGGCGTTAATTTTATTTCTCGGCGCCCTGGCGCAGTGGATAGCCTGGCGGTTGAAATTTCCTTCCATAGCTTTTCTTTTGCTTTTTGGATTTATGGCCGGGCCGATCGGTAATTTTATAAATCCCGACGATCTTTTTGGTAAAACTTTTATTCCGATAGTGTCATTATCAGTTGCATTTATTTTATTCGAAGGCGCTTTGAGCTTAAAATTTTCGGAGGTCGCCGACACTAAAAAAGTAGTGCGTAATCTCGTTACTATAGGTGCTTTTGTAACGCTTGTTTTTTCGGCCGTCGCGGCGTATTATATTCTGAAGCTCGATATAGTCCTCGCTTTTTTGCTCGGCGCTATTCTTACGGTTACAGGCCCTACGGTTATTATGCCTTTATTGAGGCATATCAAGCCCATTGGTAAAATATCTGCGGTTTTAAAATGGGAGGGTATTTTAATCGATCCTATAGGCGCCATTCTCGCCGTTCTTGTTTATCAGGCCGCTATTACGGGTGAGTTTTACAGCGCTTATTATATGATAGCATATAATTTTATGATGATTTTTATTACCGGTATTTTAACCGGATTGCTCGGCGCGGCGATTTTTTATCAACTTCTCAGGCATTATCTCGTTCCTGAATATTTGCATAATCCTTTTACGCTGGCTTTAGTTTCCTGCGTATTTACGCTGTCCAATCTTTTAAAGGAAGAATCCGGGCTTCTTGCGATTACAATCATGGGGATCACTCTCGCCAATCAAAAAAGAGTGGACGTTAAAAACATACTGATATTTAAGGAAAATTTAAGAGTGCTTTTGATATCTGTGCTCTTTATACTTTTATCGGCAAGATTAAAAATAAGCGATTTTGATTATTTTAACTATTCATCTTTTCTCTTTTTGTTGATGGTTATTTTTGTTGTAAGGCCTGCCTGCGTTTTTATTTCGGCGATAAAATCAGACCTTTCTTTCAGGGAAAAGCTTTTTATATCTTTTATGGCGCCGCGCGGTATTATAGCGGCTTCGGTTTCTTCGGTATTCGCTCTTAATTTAGTCAGGGCCGGTCATAAAAACGCCGAAGCTCTCGTGCCATTGACTTTTTTTGTTATTATTGCGACCGTTCTTTTTTATAGCGTCATTTCTCCATTGCTCGCTGTTTTTTTAAAACTTTCTAATGTTAATCCGCAATCAGTTATTATAATAGGGGCGCAGCGGCCGGCCATCGAACTGGCGCTTGCCCTTAAACGCGAAGGATTTCAGTCTATTTTAATAGACATACTTCCTTCAAGCTCATGATCGGCATGGCGCTCCTGTAATGCCGGTTTTCTCCTCAGGACAGGAAGAACACATGGATCAGGCCCTGA
>CAYQWL010000021.1:0-5197 GCA_964421195.1 uncultured bacterium
GTAATTTTGGTCAGAGTAATTATGCCGCTTCAAAAGCGGGGCTTGTAGCTATGAGTAAAACATGGGCCCGCGAGCTCGGCCGTAAAGGCATTAGAGTAAACGCGGTGGCGCCTGGTTTTACTCGTACGGAAATGATTGAAACCGTTCCGGAAAAAATAATTAATATGCTCGTTGAAAAAACTCCTCTTTCACGGCTCGGTAATCCTGAAGATATAGCTAATTTATATTTATTTTTAGCTTCCGATGAAAGTTCGTTTATAACCGCGCAGGTTATTGGAATCGACGGCGGTTTGATTATATAATCATAAAATTTCGAAAATGGAATGTCCGAACAGGTTTAAAAGAAGGTGTAAAAACATGCTTAAAGATATTGATTCGATTATTGAAAGTTTTATAAAAAATCAGGCAGGCGATTATAACGACATGCCTCGCGGCGTTACAAAGCGTGAATTGGTTTATCGTGCGGGAAATATGAAGATATTTAAGTTTGACCGCGAAGGCGAAGAAGCGCCGGATAAAACTCCGATGCTTTTCATTCCATCGTTAATAAACCGCTGGTACATACTCGATCTTACCGAAGAAACGAGTTTCGTTAAATACTTTAATAAATTTTTTACATGTTATATGATAGATTGGGGATTTCCGGGCGCTGAAAGCGCGCATCTGCCTTTTAGTAATTTTTATCATAAGTATATCGAAAGGGCGGTTAATTTTATATCGCGCGATTCCGGCTCCGGAAGGGTAAATATTTTAGGTTATTGTATCGGCGGCACTCTTGCATATATTTATTCATGCCTTGAAACTGAACGGGTAAATAAAATGATACTTCTCGCCGCTCCGATAAATTTTGAAAATGCCGGAATTTCGAGTTTATATGCGAAAACTTTTCCGACGGAAGAATTCGTGAATTCGATGGATTATATGCCCGGCCCGCTTATAGCTAATTTTTTTAATAATATTCAGCCGTCTGGATTTTTGAAAAAAAATCAAATGTTTTATCAGAAATTTAAAGATCCGAAATTTAGAAAAATGTATGTGGCAATGGAAAGATGGGTAGCCGATGATAAAGTACATTTTCCCGCCCGCGCATATTATGAGTTTTTAAATTATATGTATAAAGAAAACAGGCTTTTTCACGGCCGGCTGCAATACGCTGAAGACGCGTTCGTCGAACCCGCGAAACGCTCCGCTGGCTGTATGATTCTTAACGCCGCGCTCGATCATATAGTTCCGCTGCACTGTACGAATCTTCCGCCGGAAGACGTCGCCGGCCGCGAAGTTTTGACTTTTAATACGGGCCACGTCGGAATTACCGCGGGTAAATATG
This sequence comes from uncultured bacterium, assembly GCA_964421195.1. Classification (GTDB taxonomy): domain Bacteria; phylum Muiribacteriota; class UBA9980; order UBA9980; family UBA9980; genus UBA9980. The sequence continues at coordinate 1,328 of CAYQWL010000021.1, forward strand.
GCATGGACGCTCGAACTAAAGCTGTTGAATTTCTTAAAAAATAATTTTAACGCCGCGACGGCAATAATGTAAAATAAAGCTATAATAGATAAAAAAATATTAAATTTATTAATTTTTTTTTAAAAATAATGTATGAAAAAAAATGAATGAAAGATTTACGGAATTTAAACTGATAATTGATAATAATTTGAAATTAAAGTATAATATGTATGAATCTATATTGAGATAAAGGAGCTGGATATGTATAATTTTTTCGGCGACAATGATTTTATGAAAAAAATGTATGAACAATGGGAAAAAATGATGGGCGATCATTTTGAAAAAATGGTCCATGATGAAAATTTTATAAGTGAAATGGCGAAAGCAATGGCGGCTACGATGAGTGGAAAATTTATGAGTACGAAAATGATGGACGAATCTTTTATGGCCATGAATCTTCCTACCCGCGGTGAAATGGTTAAAGCGCTTCAAAAATTAGTGGACATCGAAGAACGGCTTATTGATTTAAACGATAGGTTCGAAGATTTCACTAAAGAAACGAGCGAAGCCCTCGGCGCAATCGAAGAAAAACTCGGTGTGACCGGGGAAAAACTTTCAAAATCAAAAGTTAAAAATAAAAAAGCCTGAAACATCATAAAACGTTTCTGGTAAGGCTGCTCTCAAATTAATCTGGAATTTATAAAAACCGGGCGGTTTAAAAATAAAAGGCGCTATAAAAAGTATTTCTTTATGTTCTATGATATGTTAGAATATCGGCGAGCATTTTATCGTGTCGAATTCAATCTGGAGGTTATAAAATGACTGAGGGCGCTAAAAAAAAGAATGAAACGGGATTGGAAAATGAATATGTTGAAATGGTTTCGAAATCCATGCTTAAATCTTATACTGAAAAAGATAAATTAAAAGCCGGAATCGAACCCACGCCTAAAATTTTCGTTTATAATCAGGCTATGTGGTCGCTTTATCGTTTCATCCGTAAAGGCGTGACTTCGAAACGGCCGCCGCTTTTGATCGTGCCGTCTCTTATAAATCGTAATTATATTATGGATCTGATTAAAGGCCATTCTTTAATAGAAAATCTCGTCGAAAATGGAAATGATGTGTTTTTAATTGATTGGGGAATGCCTGAAGCGCCTTACGGTCATATCGGAATAGCCCATTATACGGCGAAGTTTATAAAACGCGCGGTCAGACAGATATTAAAAATTACGGGCGCGCCGAAAGTTAATTTAATGGGTCAGTGCCTTGGAGGTACGATGTGCGCCATGTACGCGGCCCATCCGCAACTGAAAAAAAGCGTCGATAAATTACTTTTATTAACCACTCCGCTTAATTTCGAAAACTCCGGACTGCTTTCTAAATGGACCAATAGCGAAGGTTTTGATATTGATAAATTGACTTCAGCGGTCGGAGCGATCGTACCGCCGGAATTTTTTCACGGTTCGTTTCCGCTTTTAAACGTACGTCAGACGCTTTCTAAATATAAAAATCTTCTCGAACGTTTTGAAATGAATGATTTTAAAAAAATCTGGACGGCGCTCGATATATGGGCATGCGATAACGTTCCTTTTACCCTGCAGGCTTTTCGCGACCTGATAAAAAATTTTTATCAGCGTAATTTGTTTTATAAAGAAGGCGTTTCCGTTGAAGGGTGTCAGTTGAAAGTTTTCGATATAAGCGCGCCGACGCTTTCCATAGCGGCTAAAGAAGACCATGTATTCACTCCCGGCGCGGCGGAAGCTATACTTGAATCGAAGGCGGCAAAAGATAAAAAAGTCAGTCATCATGTTATAAATGCGGGGCACGTTACTTTGATTGCCGCGCATCCGCTGAGAATGGAAACATATAAACTTTTTAATGATTTTCTTGCCGGCTGATAATATATCGGAGGTTATAAAGTGAAACCGAATTATGATTTCGATTTTAAGATAAACTACGATTTTTTAAAAAATGAATTTCCCGAAGGCGTTTATGAATGGGTGCGTTACTGGTCTTTTAAAGAGCCGGAAAGGCCCGTTATAATCGACTGCGACAAAAAAATATACTCTTATAAACAATTACTTGATAAAGCGCGCGCGCAGGCCGTAAATTTAAGCGGAATCGGCGTTAATGCCGGCGATAGGATCGCGGTCATTGAAACGAATTCCATCGATCATCTGTCTCTTATAATAGCGGCATCGCTTTTGCGCGCAGTTTTAGTCCCGCTTAACTGGCGGCTTAAAGATCCTGAATTGCTTTATATGCTTAATGATTCGGAACCGAAGGTTTTGCTTTATGGTAAAAAGTATTTTAAGAACGCTGAATTTTTAAGCCGGACCGTTAAAATTTTTGATTTAAACGAAATATCGGTTGTTGAAAATACCGTTTCCGCAATTAAAACGGAAATATTTAATTCGAAGGTTGCCGCGCTTGAAACCGGTTATTCCGATTTACGTGAAAAAAACCGTAATATACAGTACCCATTGTTGATATTATATACTTCCGGAACGACGGGGTTTCCAAAAGGCGCCGTGATATCATGCCGGCAGTGCCGGCAAAATGCGGTTAATACCATAATAGATTGGGGGCTTTCGACGGGCGAGCGTTATATACTGTCGGCGCCTTTATTTCATACCGGCGGCTGGAATGTCTTTACGCTTCCGCTTCTTATGGCGGGAGGCGAGATAATAATTCATGAAAAATTTGATGCGGAGGCTATATTAGCCGATGTTGAAAGGCATAAGATAACTATTTATTTTGGAGTTCCAACGATGTTTATAAGTATCATGGAATCGTTGAATTTTTCTAACGCCGATATGAGTTCTATAAAATTTTTCATGAGCGGCGGCGCGCCCTGCCCGCCCTATATAATTGAATCATACAGCCGTAAAGGCGTTGTTTTCCGGCAGGGATTCGGGCTTACGGAAGTGGGGCCGAATTGTTTCAGCCTGCCGTGCGAAGATTCTCTCCGTAAGATCGGGTCCGTCGGTTTTCCGATGAAAGCCAGCCGCGCAAAATTAATCGCTGATGACGGCTCGGAAGTTATCGGAAGCCAGACGGTCGGCGAGCTTGCTTTAGCGGGCGATCACGTTTGCATGGGGTATTACGGGCTCGATGATGAATATGAAAAGTGCCTGCAGGAAGATTTTTTTAAGACCGGTGATTACGCCATGCGTGATAGCGAAGGATATTATTATATAGTGGGCCGCAAAAAAGAAATGTTTATTTCCGGCGGCGAAAATATTTATCCGAAAGAAATCGAAGATAGGTTGAGCATGATGCCTGAAATTTTAGAATGCGCCGTAATATCGGCCCCCGATGCCAGATGGGGTGAAGTTGGCGCGGCCGCTATAACGTTAAGGGGCGAACATTTTTCTAATATAGATGCCGTAAAAGAATCGATTGAAAATCAAATCCGCGGCTATTTAAAAAAACATTTAGCTTCTTATAAAATACCTAAATATTTTAAATTTTATGGTTCGCTCCCTAAAAACGCCATTGGAAAAATAGATAAAAAAATTTTAAAAGAAGAATATTTTAAAGAAAAGGGGAATAATATATGAGTTTTAAAAACGATAAAAACGATGCGGTGATCGTTGCCGCGAGAAGAAGCCCTAACGCTAAATTTCTCGGAGCTTTTTCTTCGATGAAAGCTCCTGAATTGTTGGGACGTGTTATTAAAGCCGCTATTAACGATGTAAATATCTCCGCCGATGAAATTGAAGAAACGATAGCTGGCTGCGTGGTTCCCGCGGGAATCGGTCAGAATCCGGCGCGACAGGCCATATTAAAGGCCGGCGCCGGCGAAGAATACGGCGCGGGCGTAACGATTAATAAAGTGTGCGGTTCGGGGCTTTATTCTGTAATAGCGGCCGCCCGTGCCATTAAAAC
>CAYQWL010000021.1:5207-26990 GCA_964421195.1 uncultured bacterium
AATGGAAATAATGTCGCAAAATCCGCATTATATTCATCTTAGAAAAGAAAATAAAATGGGTCCGGCCGCGCTTTCCGACGGCATGCTCATTGACGGGCTGCTCGATTTTAAAACCGGCGAAGCTATGGGCGTGTTCGCCGAGGCTATAGGCGTTAAATATGGAGTGGGCCGTGAAGAACAGGATAGATTTGCCGTCATGTCTTATGAAAAAACTCTCAGGGCTATTTCCGCCGGAAAATTTAAACGCGAAATAGTTCCGATTGAAATCGCTGGTAAAAAGGAAACTTTCGTTATGTCATTCGATGAAATTCCCGTTGAAACTTCTTATGAAACGGCGGCAAAAGCCCGTCCTTCGTTTAAAAAAGACGGAACGGTCACCGCGGTAAATGCCTCGAAATTATCCGACGGCGCAGCATGCGTGATTTTAATGTCGCGGGGAGAAGCTGAAAAGCGCGGTATTAAACCGTTAGCTGTTATCAGGGCATATTCTTTCGATGACGTTAAAATCGAAGAGCTTTTGATATCGCCCATTAAATCGATACCGGCGGCGTTGAAAAAAGCCGGGGTAAGTCTTGAAGACGTTGATTTATTTGAAATTAATGAGGCTTTTTCGGTGTCATCGGCTGCTATCAATAAAACGCTCGGCATTTCTGAAGAAAAAGTTAATATTTACGGCGGTTCTGTGGCGCTCGGACATCCGATAGGCGCAAGCGGCGCCAGAATACTTAATACGTTGATAAGCGCTCTTATTCAGGAAGATAAAACGCTCGGCGCCGCATCGCTCTGTATCGGCGGCGGCGAAGGCGTAACTATGTTAATCAGCAGGGAATAAATATATTCATTGATATTTGTCATAAATAAAAAACTTCGTCTTACGAATTTCAGGCGGCCTTCGCGGCGTGCGGAAAAAGGAGTTCGTAAGGCGGATTTTTTTAATATTTATTGCGTTTTATGTCGTGTAATATTTTGTGATAATTATAATTTTCGAGTTATCTTTTGAAACCCGGTTATGGGTTCGGTTTAATTTCTAATAAAAGCCGCGGGATTTAACGGTTTTCCATTTTTTCTTATTTCGAAGTGAAGATGATATCCGGTCGATGTTCCAGTATCGCCTACGTTGCCTATTACCGTGGATGAAGTGACGGCCTGTCCTTTTTTTACTTTAATGACCGACATGTGGGCATAACGCGTCGTATATCCTTTGGGATGTTTGATTTCCACTAATTTACCATAACCGCCGAGCCAGCCGGCGAATATTACAGTGCCGCCCATTGACGGTTTTATGGGTTTTCCTTTTCTTGCGGCTATATCGATTCCCGTATGCATCGCTGATTTTCCGTATACCGGATGAATGCGCATTCCAAATTTTGACCTCACCACCCCTCTGACGGGCCACTTAAAAACCCGGCGTTTATTTTTGGCGCTTTTGATTATATCTGAAAGCGGGTCCGCATCTTGAGAATTAGAGCGTGTTTTTGAGACGTTTTTTTTATTTTCCGATGCCGGTTTTTCGGCGGACTGACGTGAAGATGATTTGTCTTTTTTCTTAGAAATTGCTGTTTTAACGCTTTTTGAAGACTTTAAAATTTCATCGATATTTTCGTTTGCGGGTTCTTTAACCGAATGGTTTGCCGTATTCTGCGAACTTTTAATGCCTTGTGTCTGAACGGTTCTAACATCATTTTCGTTTTGAATTATCATTATTTTCTGGCCGGCAAAAAGCCTGTAATTATCGGAAAAACCGTTGAATTTTTTAATCGTTTCAACGGGGATTGAGTATAATTTAGCCAGATCGGAAAGTTTTTCACCGCGTGAAAGCGTATGGAATATTATTTTTTTGCCGTAAGGTATGTCTATGACTTCGCTCGCCGAAGCGCCCGATGCGGAAGATGCGTCCACGCATAAGTTATTTTTCTGGCGTAATATTTTTACCGGTTTCAGCTCGATTTTTTCGGAGACGAATGGTGATTCTAATTCGACTTGCGGCCGATATTCTTCTATTTGAGAAGAACGCTGCACTGAAATCACCATTTTTTCTGGTGTTTGATCGTCCTGATTCGAAAAATTCGTGACTACATTTGAAAGCGTCTTTAAAAAATGGCCGGCGCCATTGGATTCGGAACCATTTTTACTGGAATCGTTATTTAAAAAGGAATTCTGAAAATTTCGCGCCAATACACGACCGGTATCTTCTTTAGAGTATTTGATAAACAAAATTACAAGAGATTGAAAGAATATTGAAATAAATAAAACTATCAAAAGATAAGCAAATAGCTTTTTGAGTGTATTCAAATTCTACCTCCGATGTTGCGAATATACTGCATTTATGTTACGAATAAAAGTATGACTTAAATATAAAAATTCATTTGATAATATTATGACAAAATACTGCGTCTTTTTTTACGATTAATAAGGCGGCGCGGATAATACCTTGCGGCCAGCTATTAAAATATCTTTATTCCGTTTATTCATTCCTTTCAAAAATAAGTATAAATTTCATTTTTATATATCGGCACAACTTTATAAATATTAATTTTTTTCAATATAAATATAGCTTTTTTGTCGTTTATAATGCAAGAGCATGTTAAAATTTTTTTATTTATTTGATTTTTATTCATTTTTGTGTAACTTGACAATGAATAATTTAAATAGTATAATTAATTAAAATTTCTATAAATAAGAATATGGAGGGCTATGAATATGAACAGAAATTTTAAATCGTTATTTTTTTCTTTATTGTTGCTTTTAATTTTTTTTACCGCGACTTCGGTTTTTGCATCTTCATTTGTTACCTGCACCGCTGATTCGTTATATAATTCAAAAAATTATACCGCCGCTTTAAAACATTACGAAAAAATAGCCGGTAAGTATTATAATGAAGCAGTGCGTCCCGAAACGGTAAATTATCTTTTTGGTTATGAAAGCGTAAAAAAAGCCGTCGTTACGAAAACTATAAATTCGGCAAGGACGGCGCTTTATAGTTTTTATATGCAGGCGTTATGTAATATACATCTTGCCGATCACGCGGGCGCGGTCAATTGCGTGACGCGGGCGTTTTCCTGTTTTAACTTTCCTAAGACGCTTATCCCGAAATCGCCCGGAGGTGAAAAAACTCCTGAAATCGTTTTAATCAGCCAGCCGGTTGAAGTAATTAACGATTATAGTTTAAAAATTAAGTCTTTGCCGATTAATGTATCTGAAGCTTTAAATGTTTTACGCCAGACCGCTCGCGCACGTTATGCTTCTTATATCGCTCTTTCGCAGATACCGCCGGGGCCTTCTTATAACGAGCAGCTCTCTAAATTTAATGCGCTTGTTGCGGCTGAAAAAGCTTATTCGGAATTATGCGTCAATATAATTTCCGCCGATCTCGAAGTTCAAAAATTTCATTCTCTGGAAGCGCTGGTCTTTTTTATGAAAAATTATGGAACTATAGATAAATCGGCTGTTTCCGCGCTCGAAGTTTCGAATAAAATAATAGCCTGTATGACGGCTCTTTCCGTCGCATATCAAAATTCTAACGTTCAGATAAGCGCTCAATATGCAACTGCGATGCAGAACCTTATATCTATTAACGCTTATTTTAAAGGCTATCTCGCCACTAACGGCGGAAGATAATCGAAGTTCAAATGTCCGATAATAATGTCTGTCCGGCATGTAATACGCGGATATTATCGCAGGAATCATTATTCTGTCATAAATGCGGCGCGCGTCTCGGAGCCGGTATTTTGCCGTCCGACAAAGGCGCGCCGCCGTCTTTTTTTAGCGCGTCAGCGGAAAAGGATTTAAATGCCGGACTATCTATTGACGCAGGCGTAAAAGAAATAAAAGATCAAAATGCTGACGCCGCTAATTCCGGTACTGAAGAAAAATATGAAACCGTTGCCGTTGATAATATAACTGCCGATGGCGGCGAATTTAATTGGTCTATTCTGTCCGGTTTTGAAAAATTTCAGAAAAATTATTATCGCAGTTCGTTTCCGGTCGCGCTTATAATTCTATTCTTTTCTCTCATTTATGCCGCGTCGCCGTATGATATTATCTGCCGCGCCCCTTTAGTCAACTGGATCGACGATATGTTGATCGTGGCATGCGCATTTATCAATCTGCTGCATTGCGGTATCGATATAAATAAACATTCAGAAAATATAATGTTTCAACGTATAAAATTGATGATTATACCTCTTGGAGCGGCCGTAATTTTTTTTATGTGGTTTTGCGTGAATATAGTATTAATAATATTTCAAAAATAATTTTTTTAAAATTATCTTAAATAATTCGTTAATAATAATTCGCTAATTTTGTTATATAATTCTCCAGAATGATTTCGTATAAATTTTAATCTGTTTTATGCCGATAAATAATTTATTGTAAATTGTAATTACAAATTTTATTGCCTTGCCCGGTTTATTGATTTATTGGAGGGATTTTTCTGGATTTGACGCTTGAATCGATACATAATGTTATTAAAATGTTAAATGGTTATCTATGGGGGGCGCCGATGCTGATTTTGCTTTTTGGCACTCACATATATTTAACTATAAAGCTCGGATTTATACAAAAATATACGGGGACGGGAATTAAATTATCGTTAGAAAAAGAAAAAGAAGGAAACGGGGATGTGAGTCAGTTTGGCGCGCTGTCAACGGCTCTTGCGGCTACGATTGGAACGGGAAATATAGTCGGAGTGGCTACGGCGATCGGAATGGGCGGACCCGGCGCGGTGTTATGGATGTGGTTAACGGGAGTTTCCGGCATGGCGACTAAATATAGCGAAGCTCTTCTGGCGGTTAAATACCGCATTAAAACTTCCGATGGAACCATGCTTGGCGGGCCGATGTATGCGCTTGAAAAAGGGCTTGGCGCCAGATGGCTTGCGATATTATTCAGTTTTTTTACGGTGGTAGCGTCTTTTGGCATAGGTAATATGGTGCAGGCTAATTCTATAGCCTTACTCGTAAAAAAAAATTTCGGCGTTCCTGCTTTTGCATCCGGAATTATTATGAGTGTGATAACCGCTCTTGTTTTAATAGGCGGAATTAAATCCATTGCCGGAGTATGTTCAAAATTCGTACCTTTTATGGCTTTTTTTTATATCGGCGGCTGCCTTATTATACTTGCTTTTAACGTTTCATATATAATTCCGGCGGTTATGTTAATTTTAAAATCGGCGTTTACGTCTCAAGCGGCCGCAGGGGGTTTTGCCGCCTCCACTCTTATGAGCGCGGCGCGATATGGCGTGGCGCGCGGGTTGTTTTCGAATGAATCGGGTCTGGGATCCGCTCCAATAGTGGCCGCCGCAGCTCAAACTAAAAATCCTGTCCGGCAGGCCCTTGTTTCAGCTACGGGCACTTTCTGGGATACCGTGGTTATATGCGCTATTACCGGCCTTGTTATTGTAACAAGCATTATAAAAGATCCTCAGAAGCTTTCGGGTCTCGAAGGCGCGAATTTAACTGGCGCGGCTTTTGCTGAAATTCCAATTATAGGCTCTTTAGTTCTTTTAGTCGGACTTTTAACATTCGTTTTTTCGACTATACTTGGCTGGTCTTATTATGGCGAGCGTGCTCTTGAATATTTAATGGGTAAAAAGGCTATAATGTCTTATCGTTTTTTATGGGTGGGCGCCGTAATGGCGGGTTCCGTAATTTCATTGCCGCTCGTATGGGATTTTTCCGATTTGATGAACGCGATGATGGCAATCCCGAATTTAATTTCATTATTACTGTTAAGTAATGTAATCGTTAATGAAACGAAAAAATATCTATGGAATAATAGTATAAACGAACAGGGCGAGGGAGATAATGACGGAAAAATGATATTTAATTCTTGAAATTTATATTTTATCATTTTTGATAAATAACATAAATCTATATATTAACTAAAAAAGCGGATAAAAATAGCGGGCGCGGAAAATTAAGCCGTCCGCTATTGCATTATTTATTTATTATTTGCTATAACTATGTTAGAAGTCTATATTTAAATGAAACAGGGTGTGATAATTATGCCGAAATTGAATCATAAATCTTTGATTATAACTTTGATTGCCGCCGTGGTGTTTTTGTATTTATTGTCTTCTGCGGCAGTTCTTTTTGCGCAACAGGCGGAGCCGCGGAGCGCTGAAACGCAGTCTGTAAATATTGCCGGTAATACCGGTGAAATAATAACGGCTGTGAAAAATTCGGAAATTAAAACTGACGGAGAAACGGCGGAAATTAAAACCGTTGAAACGGCTGCTGAAGCTGAAGCTCTTTCAGAAACGTCTGAAGTAGAAGCGTCTGGAAATACAGCGGCGGATGAAAGTGTCGAAACCGCCTTTATACCGAGGCCGCTGGCTATAATGGTTGAAAATGAACCACCGGCTCGTCCGCAAAGCGGACTTTATGCGGCAAAGGTACTCTTTGAAATACAGGCGGAAGAAGTTACTCGATTTATGGGAATTTATTATGAGCGTTCTCAAAAGTTTGAAATAGGTCCGATTAGAAGCGCGCGGCATTATTTCGTGGATATTTCTACTATGTTTGACGCTGTATATGTTCATGTAGGCGGTTCTCCGATGGGGCTCGCGGAAATCTCCGATCGTAAAATAAATAATATTAATGCTATTAAAGGAGATAGAGGATTTTATAGAAGCAGTGACAGAAGAATACCGCATAATCTTTATGCGAATTTGCCCGCTTTAGAGCGTGAAATGGAAAGAAAAAAGTACAGGATGCAAACGGAAAAGGCTTTTCCATTCGAATTGTTAAATTTAAAAATGAATCCTGAAGAACTCGATGCGAAAAATATTCGTTGTACGCCCGTTAAAACAATTCAAATACCATACTCGCGTGGCTATAGAGTAAGTTATGATTATAATACGGGTGAAAATAATTTTAACCGGCTTTATAATAATAAGCCATTTAAAGATCATCGCGGTTCGAATACGGTTAAAGCGGATACGGTTATCGTAATGCGTTGTGCAATGCGGATAATAGATTCTCAAATGCGTCATGAAATGGATCTTTATGAAGGTGGAACGTGTGAAATATTTATGTCAGGCCGTCATATAAGCGGAAGCTGGGACCGCGACCGTACGAACGGAAATTTTAAATATTATGACGCTGATTTAAATGACGTAAAATTTAATCCTGGAATGCTTATTATTCATATAATTCCGCCTTCGCAGCCGCTGATCGTCGATGATAAAACGCTGGTTTATGAACAAAAAAAGTCTGCCGGAAAAAGCGGAAATAAAAAGAAAAAAAATGCCGGGAAAGCGGAATCTTCCGTGAGTGAAGAATATGAAGAAGATGAAGGAATACCATTTTAATTAAAGTGATTATAAAATAAAATATAATATCAGGGGAGGAGCAATTATGCCCGATTTGAGTTATTCAGATGTTACACCGATTGGCGGCGAACTTGGTACTTCGATGAGTAAATTTTGTGAGGACGGACATATTATAGCATTTTCATCGGTTGTCGGTGACGGGCTTTCAGAAAGCCTTGAAACTAACTGGCAAAAAATGAACCGTTCAACTGATCATCGCTGGATAAGAAATCTTGCGATTTATGACGATTCAAAAAATATGTGGCGTTATGTAGGAGCTATGAGTAGAAATTCCAATCAAATTAACTGGTTTACTCATAAAGGGGTTATCCAGAATTATGCCGATGCTTTTACGGGCATACAGGCAGGGCTTTTCTGTCTTTCACAGGAACGCGAAGAAAATGATAAGCCGCCTTTGAAAAAAGTCGGTATAGGCTTTGGTATTCCGGTAAAAGCAGGCGAAGTGGTAGCTGAAACTTTTTTTAATTATATAAAAAGCAGGCTTAAAAATGAAGGCGGTGAAAAGTATCTTTATATAAAAGCTAAAAACGTCGCCACCGGAGAAATAAAGGAATTAAAGATTCAATTTACCTTTATTTTACTTCAATTTCAGGCTTATGGCGCTTATATGTCGTTTTTAATGAAAAAATTCGGTATGCGGCTTTATAATACTTATGTAGTTGACGTCGGCCATGGAACCTGGATTAAGCTGCCGGTAATAGAAAATGAAGCGGACATAAACTTATCGGATTCCGTACCCGAAGGAATATTTACCGTTACATCCAATATATCGCAAATTATTTTTGAATCTTCCGGGCAGCGTTATAAAATACCGGAACAGCGGATAATGGAAAAATTGCCGCGCGGGGAATATAAAGTAGAGGTACCTGGAAGCGGTGTATTTGATTTTAAAGATATTCTCGAAAAAGAATGTTCTAATTTATGTGAACATATTATACAGGCCGTTAAATCTGATCTTGTATCTATTAATCGTAAAGGCAAAACCATCGATTATTTTGCAATGGTAGGCGGCGGCGCGTCTCTTATATTTGATAGATTTAAAGAAAAAATTAAAATGCACTATAATTGGAGTTCTGAAATAGCCGACGACCGGGTGATATCGGCTATAGATCTCGGTATCGATCATCGTTACGTTAACTCAGTAGGTTTTATGCTTCTTGCGCGCGATCAGATCGCGCTTGAACTTGAAAAAGAAGTTGATCCGAAGTTTGAAATAAGTTCTATTTCAACTGATGCGCTTGAAAATTTTAGAATATGATTAATGAAAATAAATTATATGAAAAAACGAATAAAGAAAAAGAAAATCGGCGATTAATACTCGACGCTGAAACTGCGGCTATAATCGATGCGCAATGCGAAGAGCATAAAACCAGCCGTGAAAAATTTATAGCCGTGGTTACGCGTTTATTTCTCGATTTTTCTTATATAGCAAGAACTGTAGGTAAAGATGTTTTTTCGTTTAGAGACGAAATGATCAAAGCTATCGTTCGCAGTAAAGGAGTCGCTTTAAAAGAAAATGAAACTGGAATTGAAAGCGGAGAAATAAAAGAAAAACAAAATTTTGAAGATGATAAAAACAATAAAAACGATGATTATGGAATGAAAATAATCGGTTCCGTAAAAGCGGCGTGTGAAAAAAACTCCGCCGGTGCGGAGCATTTATCGGTACAATCGATAATTATGAATGAAAAAAATTATGAAGTAAAAAAATTAATCGATAAATTCGAAGGTATGGCCGATGAATTAAGCGCTTTAAAAACGGCGTTTTTAGAATTGAAAAATATTCTCACGAGTGAGCGCCCGTCAGTTTTCGATAATAAAAAAAGGCGCGCTGAAGATCGTGATGAAATTCGCTGTAAACGTGAAGCGGATATGCAAAAAAAAGCGGCACGCGAAGGCGGCGATGGGTATGCTGAAATTACGATTGATAAACTCGCCGATGAATTTAAAAATTCTTCTCCGCCGTCCTATAAAGATAAGCGTAAAAAGTTGCATAAGCTGAAATTTTAACGCCGCGAAGCGCCGGATAAAGCTGTTTAAGAAATGAGGGTTTTTATTTTTTCATATTTGCCTTCAAGGCAAAGATCTAATATTTGTTCGGCGATAGAAGTTGTAACATTTTTATTTTCGATTATCATTTTAATGTATTTTCTTTTTGTTTCGCTGATAAGATCGAGTTTCTTTTTTTCGCCGGCATATATAAAGTCGTCTAATTTTTTTATTTTTTCTATCAGATTATACCGTTTTCCTTCTATGAAAGAATAATATATTTTTCCACATATAATGCCGTAAATCGGACCCATAAATATATTGCCGATAAGTAAAGCTTTTAAAAAACCAGGCAGTTCAAAATAATATAAAAATGAATATCCCAGAAGCAGCGTAAAAAAAATCATGAATATGAAACAACCTGTAACGCCTTTAATAAGAGAATAAATCTTATTTTTACGCCAATCTTCCGAGGGCAGAGGATCGTTTTCTCCTATGCTCGTTTTTTTATAATTTCCCAGAAAGGTTTCCGTGTCGAGCGCCGGATATACTTTATTAAGATGTATCAATTCATTGATTTTTTTATCGAAATCTTTTTGAGCGGCTATAAAAGGTTTTAGCACATCATTGTTAAGTTCGGACGAACATTTTGACGCTAAATTTTCCAGAAAAAATTTAAAATCGGAAAAATGTTTATTTTCGCTTACTTCTTTTATGACCGTTTGAAGTGATTCCATTAAAGCTTCTGCTTTATGGCGCATGGCCAGAAGGTTAAAATAACTTTTATTTTCTTCGACGGCCGTTTTAATATCTCGATTATCGGATTTAATAGCGGCTATTTTTGAAGGAATGACTGAATATGATGAATCGGCGGTAAGCCGTTGAAGATAATCATCGATTTTTTCGACGAGTTCGTTTACGACGCTCTGGGCTTCATTATAAACGCCATTATATAAAATATCTATTTCTTCGAGTAAATTATCGAAAGCCCGGTCGTATATCATTTGAATTAAAAAAATATTGTCGTTTTTGACTAAATCGAGCATAAGGCTCATTGTTTGTTGTAATTCGGCCGTATAAGAAGGCGAAGAAGCGAGTCCCTGGGCGTAACCATAAATGGCGTAAGAATTTTCAGGATCGGCTTCGTAAGCCTGTTTTAAAAAAGATATGGCCTGCTGGTAATCTGAAGTGTTTCCGCACGCGGCTGTAAGACGGTATATGAGCCCGCAAAATAAAAGACTGAGAGTATAAATTTTTTTTAATCGCGGTTGAGAGTATTTTGCGGCTTTTTTAAAATAATTTAACGCGCTTTCATATTCGCTTTTTTCAAAAAAATATATTAATCCGAGCTGATAACAGCTTAAAAAATCGCCATAATGTTTTTCTTCAGCGCTGATAAAACCGATTAGAGCGTTTTCTATATTGCCATTTTTATAATAATCTTCGGCTTTTTTACGATTGTGTCTCGCTAATTTAGCTTCCGGCGATTCATCCGGCGAGCCTGCATGAAACGGTTTAAAATCTTCGTTCGATTCAAAATCTTGCCATAACACTCTTTTGGCGAATGAATAATTTGCGGCCGCGTTTACCCGGTCGATATTTTTAGATAATTTTAGATTGAATTCTTTGCATACCGGATCTATAGATTGCTGGTTTACGAAAGTGGAAAGCAGTTCGCGGCGGCCGTACAAAAGCGCCGATTCGTTATTTAAAACGGATGTTCTGGAAATAACTTCGATTTCGCGTTCTAATTGCGATATTATAACCTGAAAGGCGCGTGACGCTTGAGCCGTAAATCCATTATCGCCTGAATTGAAAACGTTTTCAACGATACGATAAACGCTTTTTATTTGCCGATATTCAATTGAGTCTTCAAGCTTATAAACGCTCATATCCGTTTTATTATTTATTTAATTAACTGTACAATATTATTACCATATTCATTTATTATTTATTAAGAAAATCTAATTTCTGTTTATTTATCGGCAATAAAAAAAAGAATGTAATGTATATAAAAAATTAAAATTTAAAAAATACAGGTGGAAGCTAACCGATAATTAACTAATTTATTTTTTTCAATATAGTTAATAATTCTTTTAGTGAAGTATAACCATGTATTTCATCATCAGTTTTTATTCCGGCGCTATTATAAAATACTATAAAAGGCATATAGGGAGAATTGTATTTTTGCTTTTTTATGGATACGCCTTTACTTGAGGGATGAGTACAATCGAGTTTTATTTTCACGAAGCGTTTTGTTTCGTTTATAAAATCAGGATGTTTAAATATTTGTGAATCGATTTGTTTGCAGGGAATACACCAATCGGCGTAAAAATCGATTATGATCGGCTTATTTTCCGCGCGGGCCGTTTTCATTCCCGCGTCATAATCTTTTATCCATATAGAATTTTCAGGTTCTGTAAAGGCGTTTGAGTTAAAAGGTAAAACGGCGGGAGGAATTTTTAACACGCCCGATTCTAAAAGTCCTGCGGCGGCAAAAATTACGGCAATTGCAAGAGAAACCGCGCCCGCGTTTCTGGCGAAATGCCGGCTTAAAGCCGCGTCGTTATCGAGTGGTAAAAATGTTCCCAGAACCGAAGAAGTGATTATCGCATAAATCGAAGCGGCGGAATACATTAGATAAAGCGGCGCTATTAATTGCATGAAATAAAGCGTAATCCACATTATAAGCAATCCAAAGAAATTTTTTAACCGTACCATCCATATACCGGATTTTGGAAGAAATTTAGCTCCGGTTGCGACCGCTAAAAATAACATTCCAAGGCCCATGCCGTATGAAAAAAGTAAGATAAAACCTGTAACCGCGGAATTAATGGTTGAAACAAAAATTAAGAGCGATCCGGCGAATGGTCCAACGCATGGCGCCGCGACAAGCCCCATGGTAAGTCCCATTGAAAACGCCCCGAAAAATCCCTGTTCGGAACGTCCCATTTTAGACATAACGGCATCAGGCATTCTGATTTCATAAAGTTCAAAAAGCGCTCCCGCGAAAAATAATAATAGAAATATTATAAAAGAAGTGAACCATGCATTGGCCATAATTGCGCCGGCGTCCATTCCTATAAAAGTTACTATAACGCCTGAAGCCGCAAATGATAAGGCTATCCCGGTGACAAAAACCAGAGCGAGAGCGAAGGTTTTCTTTTTAGAACCTTCGCCTGCCTGGCTTCCAAAAAAAGCTACGGTTATCGGGATCATCGGATAAACGCACGGCGTAAGCGAAGATATGAGCCCCCATATAAAAGCCATTACGATAGCCAGAAAAATGCTTTTTTCATAGAATGTCGCAAATGAGCCGGCGTCTTTTTTTTTATTTGTATCTGTTTGATTTTTTTGATTTTTTATTGAAGGCGTTTCATTATTTAATGAAATGGAATTTATGTTCCCGATTGTTTCGGCGGAATTTCTGTCATTCGTTATGGCGGGGGACGTTACTTCTATAAAAGCTTCTATGGTGTCGGAAGCCGGAGGGGTACAGGAAGTATCCGTGCATGCCTGATAATTTATTTTAATTGGTAATTTTAAAATTCCCGGCGAAGTTCCGGCTGATAATTTTATTTCAAGCGTCGAATAAAATATGTCTTCATAAAGAAAAAGCGGTTCTTCAATTCCAGCATATTTTTTAACGGCCGGCGAAGCATAGTGAATTTTTTGAGATTCGATCGAATTATCGGTTATGGAAAACGAAAGCGGAATACCGGTTTTATTACCGGGCGCATAAAGATGATACGGCGGAGTTACGCTGGAAATTATAACTATTTCAGCGCTTTCACCGGCGCGGGCTATAATTTGTTGATCGCTAATTTTAAAAACCGCTTCTCTGGCATTTAATGGTTGAACTAAAGATAATACAGACAGAAAAAAATATATAAAAAAAATGTATTTTATTTTTTTTATTTTCACGATTATTTCCTCCGGAATTCAAAATTTTTATTTTGATGAAGATAAAATATGGGTCTGTATTTTATTAATCATTTCGTCCGGCATTAAAATCGGCAAGCCATTTTTCGGTATCGAGCGGTTTAAATCGTTTTATTTTTTCTATCACGGCGGCCGGCGAATTTTCAATCAACATGAGTCCAAGGTGATTTTTATGTAAAAAGCCTTCTTCCGTCATTTTATTTAAAAATGCTATTAGATGATCGTAATAGCCTGCTATGTTTAAAAGCGCGCAGGGTTTTTTCTGCAATCCGAGCTGGGCCCATGTAAGCACTTCGAAAAATTCTTCGAGTGTTCCTATACCGCCGGGAAGCGCTATAAACGCATCGGAAAGGTTTGACATCATAGCTTTGCGCTCGTGCATGGTTTTAACTATATGTAATTCCGATATTTTTCTGTGAGCAAGTTCTTTAGCCGATAGATTTTCGGGAATAACTCCGATTACTTTTCCGCCGGCGTTTAAAACTGAATTAGCGATTTCGCCCATTATTCCAACGTTACCGCCGCCGTAAATTAATTCAATACCGCCGCCGGCCAGGCAGCCGCCTAATTCCCTTGCCGCCGTTATGTAATCAGGGTTAACGCCGGTTCTGGCGCCGCAAAATACACATATTTTCTTTATCACTAAAAATCTCCCGTTCTTCAGTTTTATAGCTTATTATAGCATTAGATTAATTATTTAGTTATTATTTTGTTTATCTTATTTTAACTCCGAATTTAAAATCTGATTTATAACGTTCATAAGTCTCATGAAGGCTTTCATGAATTTTTAAAAATGCTTCAACCACCAGAGGATCAAAATGAGTTCCAGAATCTTTTTTAATTCTTCTAAGAGCTTCTTCATGCGGGAGGGCTGGTTTATAAGGGCGCTTCGATACGATGGCGTCATAAGCGTCAACTACTGAAAAAATACGGGCGCCAAGCGGTATATTTTCGCCTTTTAAGCCGTCGGGATATCCCGAACCGTCGAATTTTTCATGATGATGCAATATTATATCTTTTGCCATTAATAGATATCCCCGGCTGAGTTCGTGATTATCGATAATGCTTAATATTACATCCGCACCTATAACCGGGTGTTTTTTCATTTCTTCATATTCTTCGTGCGTCAGAGCGGCCGGTTTGAGTAAAATACGATCGGGTATGCCCACTTTTCCAATGTCGTGAAGCGGGCCTACTTTGTATATGTTAGCGCAAAAGTCTTCATCGCATTCAAGTTTTTTAGCGAGAATAATTGAGTATTCACGGGTGCGTTCAAGATGATATCCAGTTTCGGGATCGCGCAGTTCGGCGAGTTTTGCTAAGGCGAATACCGTAACGTCGTTTATTTCGAAATATGCCTGAGATACTCTTGATATGGTAGCGTGATGAAGTTTATCGACCGCTCCCATACAGCGTAATAGATCGCCATGGACGATATTATTCGTTAATAGGTCGCTATAACTATCTTCGAATAAATGAAACGCTTCGACGAATTTTGAATAGGAAATATCGTTATACGCTATTTTTTTAGCTAATTCTGAGTTGCCTTTATAATATCCTTCAAAGTCGCCTTTTTGTAAATAAAACGAAAAGTCATTTATCAATTTTTTAAAACCGTTTAAATAATAGTCAAGTTCGTTATTGTTTGTAATTATTTTTTCTGCCTTTACTAATTCAATCCATTTTTCAAGAATAATGTTTTTATTGTTTTCAAATAATACAGCTACTTTTTTAATTAATTCGAGGTCTTTTGCTTCCATTAACGATAACTCCTTTCTTAAAAATATTGAATCATTATAATATATTCAATCTTATTTTTCAATAAAATTTTTTATTTTCTAAGTATTATTATGTTTGTAAATTAATAATGTGTAAGATATAATTTGATAACTTATTATATGTTGATACTAAAATATTTTTTTAAAAGTTAAATTATTTTATTGCATTTTAATTAAAAATTTGATAACATAAATTCAAATTTTTATATTATAAGTTCTGGAGAATATTACATGCCGGGTATTTGTTTTTCTTCGAATATTTTAAGTTCTATCATCGTTTTTATAGGATGCGCCGTTCCGTCTTTCGTTCTTGCCGCGGCTCACGAAGGAGCGCAGGAATCGTCCGCTTCCATGATCGAGCCGTCGATTATATTTAATCGCCACTGGATAGAGCATACTTTTCATTCGGCCGGCGGGCACCACTTTGTGGTCGTTATAATGAGTTTGATTCTTATAGCGTGTCTTACCGCTTTTTTAGCGTATTGCTCGCGTGATTTTAAATTGAAAAATATTTCTGCCGGTCAGAATTTTCTTGAAATGATCTATGAATTGCTCGATGATTATGTCGTAAATATGATGGGGCCGGTTGGCAGAAAGTTCTTAGTATTGATAGGTTCGTTGTTTATATACATATTGTTCTCAAATTACATGGGATTGATTCCCGGTATGGAAGCGCCCACTTCTAATTTGAATACCACTATAGCGCTTGCGCTCGTTACGTTTTTTTCTATTCATTATTATGGTCTTAAAACTCAGGGACTCAAATATCTCAAGCACTTTGCCGGTGATGTCTGGTGGCTCGCGCCGCTTATGATCCCGATACATATAATAGGCGAAATAGCCCGGCCTCTTTCTTTATCTATAAGGCTTTTTGGCAATATTCGCGGCGAAGATATCGCTATATGTATATTATTTTTTCTCGGCGTTAAAGCTTATTTTCCTTTTTTTCATACGCCGATGTTGTTTCTGGCATGTTTTTCATGTTTGATACAGGCGCTCGTTTTTACGATGCTTTCTATGGCTTATATTTCAGGCGCGCTTCCGCACGAACAGCATCATGAAGATGGCGGTTCAGGTGAGAAAACTCATGACGGTGTCAAACATTAAAAAATGGTAAATTTGATAAACTAATTTATTATAAACACCATTAAAAATATGAAAGGGGAATTTCAACAATGAATCTTCAGTTAGACCTCCATGTATGGATAGTTATTTTTTCGTCACTCAGCATTATGATGGGTGCTTTTGGCGCAGCGCTTGGCATGGGTAAATCCATAGTTGCCGCGCTTGAAGGCATTGCGCGTCAGCCTCAATCAGCCGGTGAAATTCGTACTACCATGATTATAGGTTTAGCGCTTATCGAATCGCTCGCAATTTATTGTCTGGTTATATCGCTTATCCTTCTGTTTGTAAGATGGTAAATTTATAAATCGATTAATAATGAATGAATGCCGTCCGTTTGTGCGGACGGCACTGCGCGAAACCGTTTATTATGCGGTTTGCGGCGTATAAGATTATCCGTTAAGTCGCGGAATGGAAAGTTTTATTAGCACAATGAATAAACGAGGATGAGAGGGGCGGCGTAATGTTAGACGTTAACATTAACTTACTCTGGCAGTTCATTAATTTTTTTATTGTTTTATACGTGTTGAACCGTTTTCTTTTCACCCCGGTCGGTCAGGTTTTAAAGAAACGTCAGCTCGATATCGATCTTCTTTATAAAAAAATAGAAGAAGATCGTGAGGCTGCTGAAAATTTTAAAAAAGCGCACGATGAGAAATTAAAGAAAATACAGATCGAAATAGATGAAATTAAAAGAAACGAAATAAAGGCCGCACAGCGTCAGCGCGAAGAAATACTCGAAGAAGCGCGTCGTGAAGCGCAGTTGATAATCGATAAAGGACTCGCGAAAGTCGAAATCGAAACTAAAAAAGAACTCGATAAGCTTCAGGACTATTTGAGCGATCTTTCAATTCAAATAGCGTCAAAAATTTTGAAACAGGAAATAGATGTAAATCGTCATAAAACTATGATAGGCGATTTTATTCAAAAAGTTGGTGAAATAGAGTGGCAGAAGCGGTAGCCGCCAGGCGCTATGCCGAAGCGTTGCTCAGGCTTGCGCATAACGAAGGCGAACAACTTAAATTTGAACACGATATAGAATTTATTATTCAGACTTTAAAGGCCGATGTGCGGCTTTCGAAAATTTTTACGCATCCTCGAATTAAACGGGCCGAAAAGTTGGAACTCATAGATAAGCTATGGAAACCTTATACCAGTAAGACAGTTTATAATTTTATGCGGTTATTGATTGAAAAACGCCGTATATATGAGCTTAATCTTATATTAAAGCAGTATCAGATTGAGGTTAAAAAGTTAAAAGGCATATATATAGCTGATGTTCAGACCGCATTTGTTCTTGAAAATATTCAGTGTGAGCAATTAAAGACATGCCTTGAAAATTTGAGCGGTCTTAAGCTTGAAATAAAAAATAAAGTAAAACCTGAAATTATAGGCGGCATTCTCGTACGTATCGGCGATGACGTGATAGATTGGCGTGTATCGCGTATGCTCAATACTCTTAATGAACAGATGAGACGCGACGAACTTATAGGTTTGAACGATTCACCGCCCGAGCCTGCGCGTGTTTTTGATGTGGAGAAAAATTAAGCGGGCATCGTGTTATGCGGGGCCGGTACGGCCGTGATAAGCCTCGTGCTAAAGGGCTAATTTATAAGCTAATATTTTTTTGATACAGGTGAATGGGGGAAATTATTAATGGCTATAAGAGCAGATGAAGTGGTTGGCATATTGACTCAGGAAATTAATAAATTCGATACGGCGCTTTGCCTGGATCAGGTCGGCACTGTCGTTACCGTAGGCGATTCAATCGCGCGGATACACGGTTTGGAAAACGCTATGGCCGGCGAATTAATCGAATTTCCAAACGATGTTTTCGGTCTGGCGCTTAATTTAGAAGAAAATTCAGTCGGCTGTATTTTGCTTGGCGATGATAAACTTATAAAAGAAGGCGATTCGGCGCGCTGCACCGGACGCATAATATCGGTTCCGGTCGGTATGGAACTTGTCGGCCGCGTGGTTGACGCTCTCGGCCGCCCGCTCGACGGTAAAGGGCCTATAACCGCAAAAGAATATCTTCCGATAGAAACTAAAGCTCCGGGTGTCGTAGATCGTCAGCCGGTTAAAGAACCTCTTCAAACCGGTATAAAAGCCATCGATGCCATGATCCCTATCGGCCGCGGCCAGCGCGAACTTATCATAGGCGACCGTGCGACCGGAAAAACTGCTATAGCTATAGATACTATAATTAATCAGCGCGGTAAAGACGTACACTGCATATATGTGGCCATAGGGCAGAAACGTTCTACCGTGGCGCAGGTTATTAGAACTTTGGAATTAAATAAGGCAATGGAATACACGACGGTAGTATCCGCTACGGCTTCCGACCCCGCTTCGCAACAATTTATAGCGCCATATTCAGGATGTGCCATAGGAGAATATTTTAGAAATAGCGGCAGGCATGCGCTCGTTATATATGATGATCTTTCAAAACATGCCGCCGCTTATCGCCAGGTTTCGCTTTTGCTTCGACGTCCGCCCGGCCGTGAAGCATACCCTGGAGATATATTTTATCTTCATTCAAGACTTCTTGAAAGAGCATGTAAATTCAGCGATAAAAAAGGCGGCGGTTCTCTTACCGCTCTGCCCATAATAGAAACTCAAGCCGGCGATGTGTCAGCCTATGTTCCAACCAATGTTATTTCTATTACCGATGGTCAGATATATCTCGAATCGGATCTTTTTTATTCAGGTATTCGTCCCGCCATTAACGTAGGTATATCAGTATCGCGCGTGGGCGGCAACGCTCAAATTAAGGCGATGAAACAAATCGCCGGCCGCCTTAGAATAGACATGGCGCAGTTTAGAGAGCTTCAGGCTTTCGCGCAATTCGCTTCCGATCTTGATAAAGCTACCAGAGCTCAGCTTAATCGCGGCCAGAAGCTGACCGAAATTTTAAAGCAGCCTCAATATGGGCCCATGGAAGTTGAACATCAAATTTCTATTATTGCCGTTGGCACATGGGGCCTGCTCGATGATCTGGCTACGGGTGATGTAAATGCTTTTGAAAATGGATTTATTAAATATCTTGACGATAAGTATCCGCAAATAGCGGTTGAAATAAAAAAAACCAGAACTATCAGCGATAATACTACCGAATTATTAAAAAAATGTTGTGCTGAATATCTCGCTATTTTTAATAAAGAAAAATATAATAAATAATAATACGGTATAGCGATTATAAAAGACGATACCGGAGAATGATATGAAACAGGCTAAAGAAGTTAAAAGAAAAATAAAATCTATCGTATCGATCCAGCATATAACGCGGGCCATGAAAATGGTTTCCGCCGCCAAATTTAAACGCGCTCAGTTGCGTTTAAGCTCTATCAGCGCTTACTTTAAACGTATAAAAGATATGATTTCCGATATGTCTTCGTATCTATCAGAGCATGAGCATCCTTTTGTTTTGAGCGAAGCGGGAGCTGAAACTGCTCCGCGCGTAAAATGTCTTATAGTTATAACGGGCGATAAAGGACTCTGCGGATCTTTTAATATCAATATATGCAAAGAAGCCGAATATATAGTTAAATCAGCCAGAAAAGAAGGCGTGGAAACGATTTTAATTACGATAGGCTCTAAAGGTTATGATTATTTAAAAAAACGCGGTTATAACGTTATTTTTAATATTCCCTTCAATAAGCCTGATCCTCGTTTTGATGATATTGAAACTATAGTTGACGAAGTGTTTCGTATATATGATAAAAATTTATCAAAAGATATACAGGTGCTTTATACACATTATGTGTCTACCATAACTTATAAGATAACTGTGGAAAAAATATTGCCTTTAAATTTTAAACGCAGTGCGGAAAATGAAATGAGGCAGTATCAGTCTTCTGTTAAAATCGCGCGTGATTTTGCCTTTGAACCCGATGCCGGAAATATATTAAATTATCTGCTTCCACGATATGTTAAAATGCTTTTATTTAACGCTATAGTTGAATCTTCGTGTTCTGAACAGGGAACCCGTATGATTACTATGGGTTCGGCTACCGATAAAGCGAGTGAGCTCATAAGCAGCTTAACGCTTATATTGAACCGCGCAAGGCAGGAATCGATAACATCTGAAATACTTGATATTGTAGGCGGCGTAAATGCGTTGAAAAAAACGCGGGAATAAAATTATGAATTATTCCGGGTTCGGTATTTAATTGCCGTTTAGTTTTTCGTTTTTATTTATTATCGTGATCGATTTTATCGAGCTGCTGGCCGCTTAATATAATAACGCTGTCGCCGTGAACGCTGCAGGTGACGGCGCCGTTTGGTCCGATTCCGTATTTACCGCCCTCTTTGCATTCGTGACCGGTTATTACAAATTTATAAGTTTTGTAAGCTTGTGAATTAGAATCGCCGTCTGAAAGGGAAAGCATAATTTCCCGGTCTTCACCTTCATCCGTTACAAGATATTTTTTTTCTTTTAATTTAGATAGATCGAAATTAGAACGGTTCATAGGATAATAGCTTTTTTGATTATAAGCGACTACTGCGGCGTTAATTATAGCCGCTTTTACAGTGCAATCGACGAACCGATAAATTTTTCGAATATTTGCCGAGCCTGAATATTTCGCGGATTTTTCATTGACGGCGTTTACTAATCTAATAAATGTTTTTTGAGCGTTTCGCTGCTCGCCCATTTTTTTATATAGAAGAACTAAATTATATAATGATTTAAGGTCGTTAGAATCAATCTGAAGAATTTTTTCATATATTTTTTCATATTCTAATAACGCTTCATTTATTTTTCCATTATTATATTTTTCGTTTGCGAGTTTTGAATGACGTATAACATATGCTTTTGCTTCTTCGATTAATTTTTTTCTTTCGGTTGAAGGCACAGGGTCATTTACGAGTATTATTTCACCTACCGGCATGGAAACGGGTTTATTGGATGGAATTTGAGGCTGTGCATCATTCGATGTAATTTCCTGAGTGTCAGCAAGAAAATCTTCGTCGGTGAAATCACCGGTTATTTTGATTTCTTTTTCGATTTCATTATGCGGCTTATCGGAGATTACTATTTCTGATACGGCAACGGATCGTTTATTTTTTTCTGATTCTATTCTTTCTAACCGTTTTTTTTCGATAGCTTCTTTTTCAGCCTGTAATTTTTGCTTTTCGGCAAGTTCTTCGGCTTCAAGAGCCGATGCAATTTCTTTTTTTAGTTTTAAAGCGGCTTCGTTTGAATCGTAAAAAAGTAAAGCCGCGTCAATGGCAAGTAAAGCGTTTTTAAGATCGTGATTTACATTGTAAATATAACGCGTGAAGCCGAACCATTCGATAAAACGTTCTGGATCATATTTTTTTTTGTTATTTTTAAGTAATTCGCGCGCCGTTTTAATTGAAAGATAGTTTTCGCGGTAATTGCTGTTTTTTTCTACAACATTCGATTTAGTTTCAGTTTTATCGGGTTCTGTTTTAATGCTGGATATTTCTTTCGTTTTTTTATCGGTCGTTTTTTCTGGTTTAACGTCTGTTGTTTTTCCGGTTTTAACGCGTGATGCTTTTATAATGCGGTATTCTATTTTTTCTCTGAATTTAGCGAGGGTTATTTCACGTTTAGTCGCGTTAATCATATAAGATATTTGTTCACCGGTTATA
>CAYQWL010000021.1:27000-32145 GCA_964421195.1 uncultured bacterium
AAAAAGAGCGCCGTTAAAATCGCGGCGGTTGAAAGCTTCGACGCCGTTGATATACCATCGTCTGGCTCCGCCTGAGCTTCCGGTATATTCGGGTATGTTGAATTTAAAATTGTCGGGTATTGAAAGTTTGATCGTATCCGAGAGAACCGCCATATAAGCGAAAGCTTCGGCGTTATTGAAATCTAATTCGCAGGCTTTGATTATAGCTTTTTTGGCTCCGTCAAAATCTTTGCGCTGTTCGTAAAGGTAACGAGCCTTAAAATACCATTGCATCGAGTCATATTTTTGCTCTTCGCTTGCCTGTGAGTATGCGAAAATAGCGGCAGGTGAAAATAAAAAAAATATATGTTGTATTAAAATGAATAAACAAAAATAAAATAATTTTTTTTTCATAAATCGATTGTGATTTTTGAAAGTGTGCTGGTGAATTATTGTGATTTAAACGCGCCGCTATATAGCGGCGCGTTTATTTTTTTAAAATTATAATAATTCGGCTGCGCGAGTAGCCAGAATGCTTCTTTCGCCTTTGGTAAGTGTGATATGGCCAGCTATATTTTCTTTTTTAAATTTTTCAGATACTATCGAAAGCCCATTCGATGATTCGTCGAGATAATGATTATCTATCTGGTAAGGATCTCCTGTAAGTATTATTTTAGAACCTTCTCCGGCGCGGGTTATAATAGTTTTTACTTCGTGCTGGGTAAGATTTTGCGCTTCGTCGATAATAAAATATATATTTGGCATCGAGCGTCCTCTTATGAATGTGAGCGCTTCGACTTCGATGAGGCCCTGATCGATGAAATATTTATAATTGTCTTTTCCGCCGGCCGCGGATAAAAAGTCGAGATTATCGGTGATTGGGTGCATCCAGTTTTCGAGTTTATCGATTTTTCCGCCCGGTAAAAACCCTATATCTTTGCCCATTGGTACGATCGGACGAGCCACTAAAAGTTTTGAATATATTCTTTCTTCGACGACTTTTTGTAATCCGGCCGCCAGCGCTAAAAGCGTTTTACCGGTGCCGGCCTTGCCGACGAGTGAAACGAGTTTAATTTCATCGGATAGCAGCAGTTCGAGCGCGAAACGCTGTTCAAGATTACGCGCGCTTAAACCCCAGGGCTTGGCGCCGATATGATAAAGCGGTATTAATTGATCGAACGGCTGGTAAAATTTACAAAGTGCCGATTGCCCGGTGCTTTCGACTTTTAATAAAACGCATTGATTGGGATAAAATTGTTTATCCGGCATCTGGAGACGGCCTTCGCGGTAAAAAGTTTCGATAGTTTCTTTAGAAACATAAACCACGTCGAATCCTTTGAATAATTCATGGACATCGACTTTATCCGATTCATAATCTTCGGCTTTTATTCCGAGCGATTCCGCTTTGACTCTTACGTTGATGTCTTTACTTACCATTATAACCGGTCCTTCGGTTTCTTTAGAATTTTTAAGTCCGGAAGCGACGGACAATATTTTATTATCTGCCTTGGTTGGATCGAACGACACCGGCATAGTTTTACAATCGTGGTATTTGAGCTCTATTCTAAGCTTACCGCCCGCATCATTAACTGAAACGCCATCGAATATTTCGCCTTTATTTTTAATTTCGTCAAGAAAACGCATGGCCACGCGTGCGTCCTGACCGGCGCCGTCCTGCCGCGTCTTTAGAGAATCTAATTCTTCTAAAGCCATTATGGGTATAACTACTTCGTTTTCCTGGAATTTAAAAATAGATCTTGGATCATGAACCAGGACGTTAGTATCTAAAACAAAAATTTTCATTTCATACCTTCCTTATCTATGTGATATATGTAATTATTATATCGGCAATAATTTTGACATAAATCAAAAAAATAATTAAAGCCTTTCAAGTAAAATTTCACATGCAGTAATTCCTTTTTCTATTTTAACGACGTCGTTGTAAACTTCTTTTTTATTATATATTAAAATAATTGGATAACTTCCTGCCGCGATATTTTCGAATTTAAACGTTCCTTTATAATCCGTAACGGCCGTTTTTCCGGCAAGGTAAATTTTAATCGGCGGACATTCGTTGTCGCGCGCGCCGCGTATTCTAACTCGTCCAGCTACGGCGGCGTATTTGATGATTTTATTAAGACGTGCTACCATATTAGAAGTTTTTATGGTGATAATAATTTCTTTTTCTAATTTTTCATACCCGTTTTTTTGAATTTTTATTATTTTTGGTCCGACGCCTATATCGTTAAGTTTAAAACAGCCGGCCTCGTTGGTTTGTACGAATTTATCTCCGATAGATACGACGGCGTCGCCTATCGGTTCGTCATCTTCGTCGCATATAACGGTTCCGTTAAGATTTCCGGTGTTGCGGGCAAGATATATAACTTCCGGTTCATAAGAATCGCTTTTAGTAAGGCATATTTTGAAGATATGCCTGCCGGAAGAGTTATGATGAAAAACATCCTGGTAAGCAAGATATCCGTCTTTATAGACGGAACATGAATAAATGCCTTCGGATTTATTGATAAAATGGAATACTCCGTTTTCATCTGTATAGGCTGTATCTGATGAGCCGGCCTCGCTTCCGCCTTCGTTCGTTAGAAGTACCCGCGCTCCGGCAATCGGACGGCCTGAAAGGTCTTTAACTTCGCCTAAAACTGGAAGTATTTTCGCGCCAAGGGCTTTGCTGTTGAAAAACCCCCCGGATGCAATTATTACTAAAATAGCAAAAAAACATATTCCGGTTCCATTAATTAATCTTGTTTGCAACCTGCTATAGCGGCATTTATTTTTTAATTCAGGCATATTTATATTTATATTCATATTATTATTATGCTTATTATACTTTACATAGTAAATATAACGGTATCGGTTAAATTAAATCCTCGCCGTCTATTATTTTTTTTACGATATATCCCGCTTCGGCGGGCATTATATCATCCGGAACATTCTGGCCGTTGCTAATATAGACCATGGGCCTATCGGCTTCATAAGCGAGACTTATCATGGGGCCCCATGTGGTAGTTTCATCGGTTTTTGTAAAAATAAGTTTATTGAATTGCACTTTTCCGAAATTTTTAACTATATCCTGCATATCGCGATATTTAATTGAAGAGCTTATAACCAGAAATATTTCGATATTAATATCATGACCGGGGTATAAAAATTTGCTTAATTCGAGAACTTCAAGATTATTATGCTGGCTTCGTCCTGCGGTATCGATAAGGATAACATCAACGTCCTGGTATTTTTTTATACACGGTAAAAAATCAGATTCTTTATAAATAATTTCATAAGGCACGCCTATAATATCTGCATAAGTAGATATTTGATAGGTGGCAGCCACTCTGTAAGTGTCTATGGTTAAAAGCATAGCTTTTTTTTTGGCTTTGAGAACAAGATTGGTGGCTATTTTAGCTAAAGTCGTTGTTTTACCTACTCCGGTGGTTCCTATAAAAGCTATTAATCTTGGCATTTTTTTGCCATTGTTCGCCGGGTTTTTTTCAGACGGTGCATTGGTGAAAGTTTCGTCGCATAAAGAAATCGGCGAATCGGTTTTGCACAGATTAAAAAGCTTTTGCCTTAAATGCTCTTTTAAAATTTTCCAGTCGTCTTTGCTGGAATCGGGAATGGTTTGTATATCGAGCATGATTTTATTAATGAGCGGTTCGCTGAATTCGGCTCTGTATAAAAGATCGTAAACGCGTTGAAGAGCCGGCGGATAATGAGAGCTTTTTATAGAGGCTCCGGCGGATGCCGGGGGAGAAATTATAACGGGTTGCTGTTGCACGGGTTTTGAGATTTGATTGTTAAGCGAATCTAATTGTTTTTGCATTGAACGCATCATATCTAAAAGGCATTCGGTTGTTTCGTCGCGTTCGGGAATGCTTTTTGTCTGAAAATTACCATTTGCCGTGACCGGTCCCGGATTAACGGCTGCCCGTGAATACCCCTGCGGCATGGTTATTTCATTTAACGTTTGATGGGCGCGGGAATTTGAATAAAGGGAATGCGGATTTATGGTTTCGTCGGAATTAAAATCGGCGCGGCTGGATGTAGAAGAGGATCTGGAGGTTTTTCTCGCGGGTTTTTGAAGCGGCGGATTATCTTCGACGCGCACTTCGAGTTCTACCATGGTGCGTCCGCCGAATATTCCCAGAAATGCTCCTATTTTGATTTTTCGCTGAGCCACTATTAAAAAATCTTCGCCCAGGTCCGATTTTGCATTTTTTAAAGCTTCGAAGTAATTCTGGGCAATATAAATTTTATTCAACGACATTTAACGATCACCTGTCAATTAAAAAGTTCACCTATTCTATAAAAAAAAGATTTAAAACCATTTTTGAATTTATCGGCCGTAGATGTATTATATTTTTTTTCGGTATCGATATTTAACATTTTTTCGGCGATGCTTCGAATACAATTAGAAGCCTTAGAAGATGGATTCGCCAGAAAATAAGGACTTTGAGCTTTAACCGCCGAGGGTACCGATTTATCTTCGAGAATATAGCCCATGTTTTCAATGGTAATATTCAAAAATCTTTTAGTTACTAAAGATAACCGGCCGTAAACGTCCTGCGCTTCGGTTTCGCAGGATACCCGGTTAATTACTAAATAAAGTTTTTGCGCCAGACTTCCTTCGCCCGTAGAAGCCGCTTTTATAATACCGTATGCGTCTGCTATAGCGGGCGGTTCTGGAAGAGTTATAAATATTATTTCGGAGCAGGCTTTTAAAAAGCAAAGAACGTTTTTATTTATGCCGGCGGATGTATCAACAAGTATTATGTCCACGCTATTTTCAAGTTCGGCCATTTCCGAAAGAAAATGTTTTCGTTCGCTTTCGTTGATATTTGCCAGTTCGACTATGCCCGAACCGCCCGGAGCGAGCATAACGCCCGCTGGCCCGTGTATCAGTATTTCGGAAAGTTTTTTCTGTCCGGTAATAACGTGAAAAAGATTGTATCTGGGCCGTAATCCGTATATGACATCAATATTCGCCAATCCGAGGTCGGCGTCTAAGACCAGCACTTTTTTTCCGGCTTTAGAAAAAGCTATCGCTAAATTAGCAACGAAATTGGTTTTTCCGGCGCCGCCTTTACCTGATGTAACCGCTATAGAACGGGCCGTAAAAACGTCCTGTGCGGATAAATTTTCGAACCGCGCAAA
>CAYQWL010000022.1:0-32013 GCA_964421195.1 uncultured bacterium
CTGCAACAGGGTGAACGGAAGGCTTAAAATTTACGATTACGGCCGTTTTGCGCTCACTTTTTACGATTCTGAAACGCTCGAAGGCATACGCGCGTTTATAGACATC
The DNA here is from genome assembly GCA_964421195.1 of uncultured bacterium. Lineage (GTDB taxonomy): Bacteria > Muiribacteriota > UBA9980 > UBA9980 > UBA9980 > UBA9980. The sequence goes on from CAYQWL010000022.1 coordinate 107, forward strand.
GAAAAATTAAAAAAATATTCTCCTTATCTTTTTTACCATTTTACCAAAACTGGCCGTTATAAAGAATACGACATATACGAAACTTTTTTAGAAGCGGCCCGAAAAGCCGAAAAAATTATATCTTTAGCAAGAGTATGCATACGCGAAGAATTCCGCGGCCGCGGCACCGGGCCAAAAATCTGGGGAATATGCGCCCGCTGCCATGAAGCCGGGCACTTATCGCCTCACGATCATACGCTCTGTATAGCATGCGGCGAATCAAAATTATACAAATCCGGCAATACGATAAAACCGCAATAATCATTACGCGAAAATTAAAATATGATAAAAATTATATAACCTGATACTTCTTAAATTTTCATATATCCAGAAACATAATCTTTTTCAGCTCATATTTTTTAAAATACGATCATAAACTTCTTTTTCGATTACAGCTCGCGTATCTTTATTAACCATATACGTTTTTGCATTCGGCAATTCCTTTATTCCATCGAGAAAATCATCTTTTTCGATAAGCTTGACCACGGCTATAATCGTTCCGCGAAAATTTTCAAAAAGTTTTACGAGCGAACGCATATAAACGGATGAAATTTTTTCCATCAATCCGATTTCATCGATATGAAGTATTAAATTTCGAAATTTATCCCCGCCGGATTTAATTTCACACCCGCATTCGTTTATTTCGCCATTTTTTTTAACACCCGAAGCCAATTTTACGCCTTCGGCTTTTAACGCGCGGTCAAATTCTTTCGCGATAGTAATTTCAAAAGCGCTTTTATTTACGAAAAGCCCCATATATCGATCGTGAGTTTTATGACTTACCGAAGCCAGCAGACATTTTTCACCGCCGTAAACGGTTATTTTAAACCCTGAAAGACGGCCGGCGTCATCTAATAAGCGTAAAGTTTTATATCCATAAACATCTTCGGCATTTATATGTTTATCAGTGATTAATTTAGTAACGATATTTTCCGCAATAGTAGATTTGCCTGCTCCGGGCAGGCCGGTAAGAATTATTATATTTTTATCAGGCATATAAATTCGCGCCTCCAGAAGCTCATTCGTACAGCCGGAAAATTCAATTATCCCGGCCGGCCATAATAAATATTTTATTTCGATAAAATTATTTATTTATTCGTTTTTCTTCAAAATATATATAAAAAAAGGAGCGCCGACAAGCGAAGTCAATATTCCAAGCGGTATTTCAACATTCGCGATATTTCGGGCTATATCGTCTATCGATAAAAGATATATCGCGCCCGCCAGAGCGGAAACCGGAATAAGCCTTACTAAATCAGGGCCGGCCGCCATACGCGCAGCATTCGCTACAACAAGCCCGGCCCAGCCGATCACACCGGCGAGAGAAACGGTAGCGGAAACAAGAAGAGTTGTAAAAATTATGCCTATCAACCGCAGGCGGCCGGTATTTTCACCGAGGGCGGCCGCTTCATGCTCGCCAAGAGCGAGTATATTGAACTTCCACCTCAAAATATAAAGCGCGGTCATTGAAACTATAGCTACCGGCAATATCCACGCGAGGCTTTCATTAGATACATAGGCGAGCGAACCCATCATCCAGAAAACTATCTCTGGAAGCTTAGTATAAGGATCAGCCATATACTTCATTGCCGATATTAAAGAAGTAAAAAAACCGCCGACTATCACTCCGCTTAAAACCATGGTAATTTTCGAGCTGCGGCCGCTGGAATCTTTCGCGAAAAAACAGCTCATGCCCGCCGCGATTATTCCTCCGGAAAAAATTAAAATCTGCATCATAATTCTATCCATTCCGGAAAGTATCGCGATACATGCTCCAAAACCGGCGCCTGAAGAAATTCCAAGTATAAACGGCGACACAAGAGGATTTTGAAACATCGTCTGTAATACGGCCGCCGACATAGAAAGTCCCGCGCCGACAATGACCGCGCCGACAATTCTTGGAAATCTCACATTCCATACAATAGTTTCCATTTGATCGATCCAGTCGCGTTCAATCGGAATTATCTTCGATACCATTATTTTCAATACGGCAAACGGCGAAATATAATATTTACCGACTGAAATTGAAATCACGCAAAGCGCCGCAAGAACTATAACCAATAATAAAATCATATTTTGTTTTAATTTAAAAGCTATTTTATACTTATTCATATTAAACCATTTTTTTAAATATCATACATCATTTCAGTTTAAGAATCACCTGTCTAAAATTTAACTTTTATTTTTATTTTTTTTAATGATTTATATATTATTTTTTTTAATCGGAACCGTTATTTTTCGGCCTTCGAATTCAACCACTTTTACTTCAACGCCATATACCATGGATAAATTTTCAGAAGTTAAAATTTCAAAAACATTTCCTGAAGCTATATTTTCGCCTTCTTTTAAGAGCATCGCCTTATCCGAATAAAAAAGCGCGTGATCAGGATCATGAACCACCATAACAACGGCCGATTTTTTATTAGAAGCAAGATTTCTTATAATTTCAAGAATTTCAAATTGATTTTTAATATCGAGATGCGCCGCCGGTTCGTCCATTACAATCAAACCGCCTGCCTGAATCAGCGCCCGCGCTATTAAAACCATTCTAAGTTCGCCGCCGCTGATTTTAGTATAATACCGATCTTTAAGATGAGAAATTTTTAATTCATCAAGTATTTTTAAAACTTCTTTTCTGTCTTCCGCCGTTGGAAGCGAAAATTCACTCATACAGGGATTTTTACCCATTAAAACGATTTCTTCGACCGTATAATTAAAAACAGGCCTGTGCATCTGCGGAACATAAGACACTATTTTACAAAAATCACGGCGCCCATATTCACCGATCGGCTTTTCTTTTAAAAATACTTCTCCGGAGAACGGCCCGGCCAAACCCGTCAGGCAATTCAAAAGCGTAGTTTTACCCGCGCCGTTAGGACCGATAATCGAATAGATTTCGGAAGATTCTATTTTCATATTTATATTTTTCAGAATCCGCTTTCCCTTATATGTAAAAGACAGATTATCGAGCCGCATCAACGCCATAAAAAAACACCGCTTTAAATTAATTTAAAATTTTATCAATACCGGAATCATCAAGTTTTAAATTATAAAATAATAAATAAAAATTTTTGAGTTTAGCGTTCAAATCAACATTCACTTCTGGATTTATTTTTAAGGAAAGCCATAAAATTCCAGCGATAGACTCAGGCACAGGCATATCCCATGAGCTTAAATAACGCGGCATCACAAATATTTTTTTATTTTTAACGGCCGATAAATCTTTGAGTTTATCATTTTTCATTATCATATCAGGAGTATCCGAACAGTAAGACGCGGTTATTATTATTTCTGGATCGTATTTTATAAGCTCTTCTATCGCGACCTGTATCTTTGAACCGGCGGCGCTTGAAGTAACGCTTTTTCCGCCGGCGGCTTCAATCAAAAAATTCTGATACATTCCACCGCCATACGAATGATAAATATTACTATTAGCGAAATATACGCGAGGAATAAGGCCTGATTCGGCGTTTTTATTAGCGGCATTTTTACGCGCATCATCAATAACCGCTTTAAAATATTCTATAAATTTTTCGGCGCGTTTTTCCATTTTTAACTTTTCGCCCATCGTCCTTACGCCTTTAAAAATATCCTCAAGTTTTTCAAAATCAAAAGTAATTATTTCAATACCGCTTTTTTTTAATTCTGAATAATTATGATCCGTACCCGTTTTAATAAATATCATTTCAGGATTCAGCATTATCAAAGATTCAGCATTATCAATTTTTTTAAGCATAATACTATCTTTTAAATCAGGAAAAACTTCGAGCATATATTTACTTTTACCGACTTCAGTTATAAGAATATTTTTTACGCTTTCAGAACGCTTAAACGCCAGCAGCCATTGGCTCAGCATGGGATCCATGGCTATTATTTTATCTCCGGCGTAAGCGGGCAAATTATAATTCGAAACGAACATAAATATCATTATTAAAATAACCTGCATCAAAGCTTTAATATCTTTACCGCTCGATTTTTTTTTCATATTTCACTTCCTTTAATCATAAATAAAAGAATTATATTTTTATAAAAACTATATTTCACGATATTCTTCGATAATATCAAACAACTCAGAGTTTTTTCTGTTTTCAATTCCGACGATTTCATGTAATCGATTGTAATCGAGCGCAAGAGCATATTTTAACGACTTTTCATTTTTAATAAAAGTTACTTCGAATTTTTTTTCTTCGACTACCTTTATTCTTCCACCGGAAAATACGGCATCAGCTAAAAATATAGCGGCATCGATCAGCCTTGCCACATTAGAAACGGCAATTTTAACGTTTCCGTCATTATAATGATAACCGCGGCAAAAAGCATCGGCGAAAATTTTAGCTATAACCAGGCTGAGCGCATCATCATAACCCGTTACATTTTCAATTATTCTTCTAAACCATTTAAGCTTTATATCATATTTAGCTGGAACTAAAGGAGGCAGGGATACGCCCATAAAATGATCGATACCGCCGTTATAAGGTTTTATATCGATAACCGGAGTGCCGTCTATCGCATCGCAATAACCGGCTTCTATAATATTACCCCGGATAGATTTAATTTTAACGATCGTTATAGATAACGGATTCGGACGGGACGGAGATCTCGAAGCAAAAACGCCAAGCGGTAAATCATCGCATTGTTCATATTTTAACATCATTTTTTGCCGGTCGAGTTTCAATAATTCCCTGTCGCTTTTATGAAAAAAACATATAAGATAAACATGAGAAAAATATTCGAGCCCCTGAAGAGCCGGAAGATACCGTTCAAAAATTTCTATTTTAGCTTCGGCCAGACCTTCTTTCGGCATTTTCGAAGTTTCGGCCGCCGCTGAATGAATAACGCCCACAGGCTCTATTTTATAACTTATTTCATCCATAAATTACCGCCCGCTAATTGCTTTTTGCCATATAATAAATTCAATTTTTATAAAGCAAATTATTACTACTATTTACTACTTAATTATAGCATATTTAATTTTTATTGTCAACATAAATAGTAGCATTGTTATTTTTTAATAATTATAAAATTCCTTAAATATAATATTTTTTTACTTTATTTATTTTATTTTAATGTAAATTATAATATTTTTTTACATCATGCGATTTATGATATTATTAATTTACTTAATAATTTTATATTTTTTTATATACGACAGTATTAAATTTCAAAACAAGAAATAAACTATAAATAAAAACACCATGCGCTCACAAAACCCGAAAAGATTCCGGGAGCGCATGAATTGATATATTATTCGGGATATATGCCGGAAAATAAAAAATATCCTGAAGATAGAAAAATTTACCAATTACCTGACGGAAGCAAAAGGATCAAAAACGGCATGCACCCTGCGATTATAGCCATATTTCGCGTCGCCGTATTTTTTAGCCGAACCGCCGTTCATATAATTATATACCTGCTGAGCGGTTTGAAGATCGCTGCCATGAACGTTATCGGCAAACCGCGGAACGCCCTCGGCGTCTTTACCCACATAGACAAACCAGTGATGGGCGTCGTTAACGGGATTATACGCCGGATCATAATCATAATGCACTTTTACATGTATAAGCATTCCGGGAAGCAAATTGCCGGACTCTACGGCTTCGGAAAGCTGATTAATATAATAGCCTCGAAGCCGTTTATCGGGCGGCCAGATAGACTGCGGCTGAGTATATGTTTTACCGGCGTCGGGCGCGCCGGCTTCATGAGCTATAGTTCCCGCGAACTGTAAACATTTATTTGGTGTCGTGTACCATTGCGTACGTTTAGCCGCTTCTATGCCCTGAAGCAATTCCGGCGGGATTCCAGGGCCGTTTATACCGCCGCTTGCGATCGTTTTAGATGCATTATCAGACGGGCCGTCAGAATTATTTGAAACGTTTGAATCTGATATGCGGTTTGCCGGGCCGGCGTTATTTTGCGCCGACAACGATGCGGCGCCGGTAGAATTATCAGACGCGCCGATAATTTTATTATTATTTTTATCGCGAATTATAACAAGCGTCGTATGAACATAAGCTTTACCCCCGCCGTACTTAATAATATACCAATCACCTTCACGGCCGGTTATTTCGACTTCCGTGCCGAGCCTGTAGCCATCAATTATTTCACCCCACGGAGCGCTGCGTACATTAAGAGAATATCGGGCTATGGTAATTCCATACGCTGGAAATTCAACATCCTGAACTAAAGAACGAGGCGTTCCTGATAAAACGGCGACAAGAGAAGTATGAACATAAGCCATTCCCGAACCATATCTAATTTTGTACCATTCGCCGACAACGCCAAGTATATCGACTTTAGTGTCGGGATAAAAACCGTCAATTATTTCACCCCATGGGCTTTTACGAACATTAAGCTTATACTGCGCCGTCACCCGGCCGATAACCGGCCCATCATCAGGCGGCGTATATTCAGTAGATATGGTACCCGTTTCGATTCCAGCAGAGAGCTCGCCAATTCCGGACGCACCGGCGGGAACCTGAAATATATGCCAGAACATAATAAATACAAATAAAAACAATAACGGCAATATTAATAATAACGTTATTTTTCGATTATACCCCTTCATATCTAACCTCCTGATAATATATTTAAATAATAGATTCTTTTCCTGGTGTCTGAATACAATTATTTTGAAACGTTCTCCGAACAATCTTAATTATACATTTTTTTATTATATCAATATACTCTCAAAATAAAAAAAATGTTTCAATCATTTAAATTAATCAAATAAAGTCATAATAAAATGCTTATCGTTTAACCCATAATATAATATTTTCAAAACATTATTTATGAACGCTGCACGAACATTTTATATTTTTAACAAAATCGCCCTTAATGGTATATATTCCACCCGCCGGGCAGATACATTCATTCTGTAAAAACCCTTCTTCTATCAATTCATCCATATTCCATTCACGCGGCGCGCCATATTCAATACAATATTGCTCACAGGCGCCGATTATAGCGCTAACATTGCCACGGCAAAATTTTAAAGGAACTGAAGTTTTCATGGATCTTTCATATAATTTTTTGCACACATCTTCAAAACTTCCATGAACACTACATCTAATCTTATAACGCATTCTATCATCCTGAGAGAGCGAATAAACTCCGTTTTCAGGACACAAAATCGCTTTTTCATAAGAAGCCGTCCCGGCGAGAACAGCCTCAGATATCATCGCATCGAGCTCTTTTGAAGAAAAAGATATTTTTTCTCCAGCCTCAATGAGCGCTTCTTTTTCCTTTACGAGCATTTCACTAAGATTTTCAAAAGACATCTTCTCACTCGTTTGATCGGCTGAAAATAAAATGCCGTCATTTTTTAAAGCTTTTTCAATCCGTTTGATGCGCCGTTCAATGTCCATGTATTTTAAATAAACACTTCTGTTATTATATTTAACTTTTGGAATTAACTTATTCATATTATCATAGCATTTCAAAAGCGAATCATATTTATCATTAATTTCATTATTAACATTATTTTTATTTTTTAAATTGTCAGATACTTTCACATCTTCCTTTTTATTTGCTTTTATATCCACATGATTAATTACTCTGTCATTAAATTTATTTATATTTTTAGCTTTTATATCATCAGCAATTAATAAAGGCGAATTATAAATTATAAATAAAACAATAACTGAAAAAATTATCAGCGGGCATAAAATAATACGGCGCGAAAAAATCAAAATCATCTTTTTTACTCCTTCAAATATTAAATTTAAGTTTTTTATAAAACAAATCAATTAATTTTACAATTAACAAACTGTATTGTATAATAATTATTATTAACTATAATTTATATGTGATTCCGTTCAAAAAAGATCATTTTTTTAAAACGGCGGCGTATTTTCAATATTTTTCAATGTTAATTCTGGCTATTTTTATAATTTTTATATCGGACTCATATATGTTAAGAATAAAAATTATAACAAAAATCAATTGTAAATACAATTATATCAAATAAATAAACATTCAAAAATAAATTTAATATTATTTAATATTATTTAACTTGAATTCTATAAAGATATCGAATATAATAAAATTAAGTTTTTTAATTAAGGAGAAATAATGAGCAAGGAAAACGTAAAAAAATTTTTCGTCAAAGTAGAGCAGGACGAAACAGTCAAAAATAGCTTTTTAGCCGCTATAAAAAGCATTAAGCCTGAAAATCAAAACGAAGTCGCCGAAAAAATAATCCAGACGGCTAAAACAGCCGGTTTCGACTTCAGCGTCGAAGAACTTTTCGAGGCGCGCGCCGAATTAGCCGACGCCGCCAACTCCAATCCGGAACTTTCCGATAAAGATCTCGGCGCCGTATCCGGCGGCATTACCGACGCTAAATTCAAAGCGGTAACAATCAGCGTCACCACCGCCGGTATAGCGTGCGCCGTAGTAAGTATAGTAGGCGAAGCCACGGTTTCGCAAAACAGCGCCGGCTGCGCGGCATGGCTTACCATCAATAAAAGTGTTCATTATTGTAATGGATAAAACTGCCATTTTTATGTAAATTTGTTATTTCAACATTCGAATGTAATCGTGCTGCGTTTGTTTAACGCACTGACAGATCAATTCGATAAAATCGCCGTCGTCCTTCTTCACATGGGCTTTTTCGAGCGCTCTGATATAACGGACGCGTAATACCGGCGGAATAATTGCTATGAGATGACCGGCCTGAAGAAGGATCAGGTTCATAAGAAGTCTCGCCACGCGTCCGTTGCCGTCAACGAAAGGATGAATACCTACGAACTGCCTGTGAGCGATAGCCGCGAAAACGACCGGGTGGTTCTCCGTTTTAAGTTTCGAAAGGCTGCCGGCAAATTCGGCCATGTAGTAACAGAGATCTTTCGGTGGCGGCGGGATATGTTCGGAACCCGTAATATAGACTCTTGCCTTACGATACTTTCCAGCGTTAGCTTCATCGATATGCCTGTAAAACAGCAAATGAAGTTTTTTAATGTCCTTCTCCGTTATACTCCGGCAGTTCGCCAGTTTATTGATGTGATCGAAAGCTTCAGCGTGGCCGATGACCTCGAAGTGCTCCCGAAGCGACTTTCCGCCTATGGTCAGGCCGTCCTCGATAATTATCTTAGTTTCGGTTTCGTCGATACTGTTTCCTTCGAGCGCGTTGCTCGTATATGTAAGGCCTATCTTGAAGTATTCTTTAAGCTGCTTCAGTTCGCCGTTTTTGATCGGGCGGACGGCATCGACCTGTTTTTTTAACTCATCGATTTCTTTTAATAATTTTTCCATAATACTCACTCTAACGAAAATTTTTAATACCGGCTATAATCACGGAGAGATGATATTATTATATAGCAATCCAGACAAATATTCAAGAAAAAGGAAACCCTTTTTATTTGACTTCCTTACCGCTTACCTTCTTTTTTTCGCGGGTGCGTCCTTTTTATTTACCGGAACGAATACTCTTCCGTTTTCGGAAAATATTACCTGTTCTCATAATTTTTTCTACATTGAAATTATTTTTTTAATAATATTTTCAGTCCCGGTATTTCCGCCTGTTCAGCGAGATATATTCGTCAACGGCCCGCGGTAAGACTTCGAGTCCCTCATTTATACAAGCGCCCGCAGAGGCGGCGATTAGACTTTTACATTTTTCGAAAGCGCCCAGCGACTTTATAAGATCCCCGGAGCTGAAGCTGAGCATCCCAATGAGAAAGTCCGTCGAAAATTTTTCGGCATCTGAGGCTTTCAGGCCGTCCTGCACCTGTTTCCCGTCGATCGCGGCGGCGCGGCTGAAAAAGGAGACCGCGCCTGAATAATCGCGCGTTTTCAGCCGCAAAAGCCCCATATCGAAATAGCATCGCGAAGTGTCGGCGTGGTTCTCGCCGTGCAGTCCCGCGGAGGTTTTCAGTGCCTTCTCGAAGTATCCGCCGGCGCTTTCGAGATCGGCGCATTCAAGATAAAGCCGGCCCATGGCGGAAAGCATAATGACCAGATAGATTCTTTTCAGATTGTCGTTTCTTTCGATGATGAGCGCGACTTTTTTGTATGATTCGACGGCTTCAGAGAGCGGCGGTGGCATTCGAGCGCCTCTGCATATTCGCCCATATTCGAGCGCACGAGGCCCAGATTGTTCAAGCAGGTGGTTACGGCCGGATGGGCGCCGAGTGTTGTTGATCTGACCTTGAGCGCTTTGCTGTAATTTTCGAGGGCTTTTTCATATTCTCCGAGTTCCAGATAGACGTCGCCGATGTCGTTGACCGAGGTCATGGTGGAAGGATGCGACGCTCCGTAGCAGGCGCATCTGATCTTAAGCGCGCGGCAAGAACGCTTTCCGATTTTTCGTAATACCCGAGCGCGGTTTCATAATTTCCTCTGAAAAAATCGACGTTGCCGATATTAACGAGGCAGGCGGCAAGCTTTACTACGGCTATTTTTAGGGTCTCATACCCGTTTTCACGGGCCAATTTGGCGTCCTGATCACAGCCCGCGGCGCGCTCGAATATTTTTCGGGCTCTTTCAAAATATTCAATCGCCTTTTTGAATTTGCCGTAAAATAAGCAGAGACGACCGGTGTTAGCAAGTATTTCGACCGCCCGGAGGCTGTTTTCGCCATAAAGGCCGTTCCTTGCCGCACGCGCTGGCGCCACGCCGTATGCTTTCTTGAAAGCGCGAAATTCTTCGGTGCGTAAAGATTTTGTACCAATTTTTCGCAGGCGTTCGTCGATCAAGCTAAACACCATTCAGGTAAAAAATCTAAATATTTTTGGCGCATTTAATTATAACCTTTCTGTCCCTTCTTATTTACCGGAATCGTCCCGTCTGATTTTACCGTTTACATCATGCCGTCTTTTTATTTTTTATTTTAACACATCATGCGCCATAAATCAAAAATTAAGGGATCTTACAAACGAAGTTCCTCTGGTTGTAATCCTGTATTTTTGGAGCCTGCTGTTCGGCCTGTCGGGAACGGTCATTTCGATCAGCCCTTTGTCGAGCGCCGGATGCAGATAGGCTTCGCGAAAGTGCTTTTCGTTTTTTAACCCTAATTTTTGCTGGATTTCCTTACGGCTCATCTCGTCCGTCAACGCCAGTAACATTTTTTTGACTTCGGGGGTGACTTGAGGGGTGACTTCGAGGGTAGAAAATAATTTCAGGGCATCGAGGACCATATTCAGCATAAATTCTATAAAAACCGAAGACTCGCCGTTTTTCGTGCTTTTATTCAGGACGGCGTAATAATCCGCCTGATGTTCGTAAACGAGGCTTTCGACGGGCACGGCCGCAAAAATAGGATTCCATCCGCACAGGATCAGCGACTGCCAGAGTCTTCCGATTCTGCCATTGCCGTCTTTAAAAGGATGTATGAACTCGAATTCATAGTGAAACACCGAGCTGAAAATAAGCGGGTGCTGATCGGTAGTTTTAATCCAGCACAGAAGATCGTTGATCAGATAATGAACGCGGTGCGCCGGCAGGGCCATATACACAAGAGTTCTTCCGGCCATAACGCCCACGCCGCCGGCCCTCAATTTTCCCGCGTCATCCAGAAGGTCCGTCATTAAAACCCGGTGTGCGTTCAGTAAATCTTTTATCGAATGAGGTTTCCATTTCGGCGCAAGTTCATAAGCAACCAGCGCGTTTTTTACTTCAAGAATTTCACGCGGCGGCGCGATAACTCTTTTTCCGTCAACAACGGCCGTTACCTGTTCGACGCTCAGCGTGTTTCCTTCAATCGCGAGAGAGCCGTGTATTGTCCGTATTCGATTAGCCCGGCGCAGGCGTATTTTCTTCGACGCGTCTTCAAGCGCGGAAAAACGCCCGATAATTTCGGATATTCGAGCGACAAGCGATATTATCGCCGGCGTGACATTGTAAGGTGGAGAGTAATTTTTATCCATATTGTTTGTGATCAATAAAATTTAATAAATATCGTGTGAGTTCCTATATCGAAAAGAACGAAAGCACCGTTGCTTTAGTAGAAGACCTTAATTATATTTTTTGGCGCATTTCATTATAACCTGTCTGTCTCTGTCTGAAAGCATACCAATATCTCCCGGTCTAAAGAGGCAATCGGTCATACCGGCTGCATTTTTCCTTATATGGCCCGCATAAGTTTTATCGGCGACGGCGGAGTTTTTTTGCTATTCAAGCATCTTTACAATCTCATCGTACTTATCGAGCTTAGCTCTGGGCACGGGAGTATTATTATGGCCTTTCATCAATCATCCATTTATTTTCAGCTTTGTCTTCCCGGGCGTTTTTCAGGATGGCCGGGATAAGCACTCAATTCAATGGTTTAAAGACAATGTGACGTTAGACATTTATTCGCACGTGCTTACCGACATGGAAAACGAAGTGTCTGATCAAATAGAAAGCCAGCTGTTAAAGTGAAAAAGATCGGTAATAGTTTATCGTTTAGAAGCAAACAATTTTGATTACTTATAAAAATTACGGCGACAAACCGGCGACAAGTCCGAAAAATCCCCCCTCTAAAATCAAAAAACAAAGGGCCCCGCGTCATAGCGAAGCCCTCTGCTATAGCGGAGAGACTGAGATTTGAACTCAGGTTCCCGATTGTGTCAGGAAACTCGATTTCGAGTCGAGCGCTTTCGGCCACTCAGCCATCTCTCCGAATGTAGAAAACATTATATCAAAATCGGTTTAATTTGTCAAATTTATTTTCAAGTTATTTTCAAGTTTGTCAAATTTTTATATAGTTTATTGAAAAGCCCCGCAATATTTAATCGCGAACAGGGCCTTTAAAACCGGTTTTTAAATACAGGCTTCCAGCGAAGTTTTTCCGGTCTTATAAAATGGTTAAATTTTGATTGACAGTTTTTAAAGGAAGATTTATAATGTAAAAAAATAAATAATCGAGCTTTTTATATTCGAGGTGTCCGATGTTCAGAAAGTTCTTTCTAATATTATCCGTGATGGCCATTATTGGTATAGGATTGACCCCCGTTTCCGCGGTCGCAGCCGATCAACCGATCAATCTCAAAAGCGGCTTCAATTTCGTCAGTTTCACCGTTACCCCGCCCGCCACTCCGCTCGAACTCATTTCTAAAAGTTTAAGTATCGAAGATATTTATCTGTACAGCGCCACCGCCGGCAGTTTTTTAAGTTATAGCGAAGGAACGCTGACCTCGCTTGCCGCCGGAAAAGGTTATATCATCAAATCCTCCACTGCAGACGATATTACAATTTCAGGTGCCGAACTGGCGGCAGTCGGCAATATTACGCTTCAACCCGGATTCAATCTCATAGGCTTTTCGAAGGCGCCTTCGCTATTCTCCAATTTCTCGCAACTAATGAGCGCCGATACTAAGGTAACCGGCGTCTATAAATGGAACCCCACCGCCGGGACCTTCTTTTCGGTAGTCAGAAATACCGCTGGAACCGCCGAACAGCTCGACGGCGTGAACCCTTCGATGAAGGCCGGCGAAGCATATTTCATTAAAGTATCGGAGGCATCGTCTATAAACTACGACCCGGGTTCGGAAACGCCGAAAACGCTTGTTTCAATATCTTTAACGCCGGCAAACGACAAAGTCGCCGTTAACGGCGTTTACCTCCTTTCAAATATCAAAACCACCGCGCTATACTCCGACGGCTCTACCGCCTTCGTCAGCCCGTCTTTTACGGCCGACTCCGGGAAGATATCCGGCGCGAGCTATACGGCCCCGCAATTTGCCGGAACGGCCGTTATAACGGCTTCATATACCGAAGGCGCGATAACGCGCGAAGCCTATTTTTCGCTTTCAATAACCGCCTCGACGCCGGTGCTCTCCTCCGTCACTTCATTCAAATGCACCTATAAACTTTCTTCTAAGGCTAAGATAATAGACGAAGAAACCGTTTTCACACAGTCGGTTTCCGAATACAATATCGTCATCAGCGATCCGGGCGGAAAACTAACCTACCAGGCCGGCGACATCGTGATGGGCTACAAAGGCGACGGGATACTCCGCGAGGTGACCGGCGCCACGAAGCTCGATGACGGCATCTGGATGGTACAGACGAGTAAAACCAGTATGGAAAAGGCTTTCGAAGAACTCGACTACCAGTATAAGGGAAAATTGTCTTCGCTCGCGCAGACCAGTTCGGCGGCGCCGGGAAGCGTCGAAGAGCGAGCCGTCGCAAGATTCATGATTACGCGCATGGCCGCCGCGCCGCATCAGCCCGGCCGTGGGATAATCAGCCCTGATAAACTTAAAAAAATAATGGACAACGTCAATATCAGCATCACGCTCACGAAAGCCGAGATAGGATTCGATCCTGTACTCGAATGCGATATCAAAGTCAGCTGGTTCAAGCTGAAGCGCTTCCTGTTCGTCGTGGGCGGCTCGCTCACTGGCGCCGTCGAATTTAACGTATCGGCCACAGGCGGCGTGCCGCTTCCCATAAACGCCGAATATAACATATACTCGTCCGTGCCGCTGGTATTCACGGTAGGCCCCGTCCCGTTCACATTCGAATGGGACATAAACTGCGGCGTCGACGCAAAGGCCGCGGTTTCGGGAGAATATACCTATTCTAACAGGTTCAAATATATTGTTCGAATGGGCGCTGAATACACCGATACTGCCTCCTGGCGGCAGATAAAAGAATTCAGTCAGGAGTCAAGCTCCGAGGACAGCTTCGGCCTCAAAGGATCGCTTGAAATAAAACCATATTTCGACGTTGGATTCGCCCTTAAAGTAGCGGGCCTCGCGGGGCCGAAAATGTCGCTCGAACTGTTCTTTTCAATGCTCGCCGAAATGACGAGTCTGGATAAGGTCGATTTTTCGGCGACGATCGGCATCACAGCGAAAGTCGCCTTCGTTGTTGAACTGTTTTCAATCTCGCTGGCGGAATTTTCCGCCGATATTTTTACCTGGAAAAAAGAACTTTATAAAAAAACACTTAATCTGAGCGTGCCGCCGCCGGTTATATCGCCTGCCACGGGCAATTTCATAACGAAACAGACCGTCACCATAAGCAGCACCAACGAAAACGCCATCATCAA
This sequence comes from uncultured bacterium, assembly GCA_964421195.1. Classification (GTDB taxonomy): domain Bacteria; phylum Muiribacteriota; class UBA9980; order UBA9980; family UBA9980; genus UBA9980. The sequence continues at coordinate 15,120 of CAYQWL010000022.1, forward strand.
ATATACAACGGACGGCACAACGCCTTCAGCGACGAACGGAACGATCTATGGCGGGCCGTTCGATATTATGGCCACGACAACCGTAAATGCGGTCGCGGTTAAAGCAGGCGTCGGGACCTCTTCGGTCGCCAGCGCGACATATACCATGCTCAGTCCCGATAACGTTGTACGGGTCTCGCTAAAGGTAGTCCCTGCCCAGGCGGCGGCTCTCACGCTTTCGACGGCGCCTTTGTCTAAGGACGATAATTATTACTATTTCAACAAGGGAACGACGATAAATTTTTCGGCGATAATGAAGTCGGGCTATACGATCGGCGTGAGCGGGGCCAGCATTCCCTGCACCGAAGAGTATTACTACGAGGCTTCAGATATCGAACAGACCAACCCCATTCCGTCCGGAAAATTCACCTGCGAGCTTACCGAAAATCTGGTCTGGTCGAGGAGTTACACGCGGCTCGGACCGGACGGCAAAGCGCTGATCTATTTCAACAGATACGTTGCCGCGCGAGATACCGGAACGATATCCGCGATTTCCGAATCCGGCCAGACCTCGCCAGACGACCTTTGGAGCGACGGGACAAAACTTGAATTGACGGCCGTTCCGGCATCCGGCTACTACTTCGATTACTGGACGCTTCCAAACTCTTTCGGCCGCGAGTATTCCAATCCGTGCTCTAAAACACCGGAGGTATCGTCGGCCAACGCCGCTTACAATATCGCCGAGGCGGTATTTGCCGCAAAGAAAAAACTGACAATGATTATCGAGCCTTCCACGAGCGACTGCGCGTCGTATTCGGCGAAAAGATATCTATCCAATTCGAACGCCGGCGTCGCGCTCGAAGATCCTTCCTACTTCGGCAAAAACTGGGAATTGAAGTTAGTGTTCGTTCCGGCAGCAGGAAAGCGCCTCGTCAGGATCGAAACCGATATCGGCGGCGGCCGCGAAGTGTATTCGACCAATACGATGCCGGGAACAATCGAAACGACGCTAACGGCGAGCACGGACATCACCGTCTATCCGATATTCGACACGATACCGGAAGACTCAATGTATAAAGTGACGACAAGCGTATATCCCGCCGATGCGGGAACGGTGACTTTATCGGCCGATATGCCGATCTATAACGGAAAATATCCCATCGGCACGACTATAACTCTGACAGCGACGCCGTCTGAAGGCTACGCGCTTGAAGATTTTTACTGGCCGTCCGGAGCGCCCGGCGTCGATTTGTACACTTCGTCGAACCCGCTTAATTTCCGGCTTCATCCAGACGATTACCGCTACATCAACACAACTAAAGAGTGGAATGTCACGGCTAAGTTCAAGAAACAATGAAATAGCCTGTTTAAAATCGGTCAGAGCGAAGGTTGAATTTTCAATATTTTCTATGCGTCCGCGGCTTCATCGCCGCTGTATTAATTATATGTCATATTCATAGATAAATATAAAACAAAGTAAGATTACTTCGTAAAAAATTCTCTGTAACCATCGAGCCGCTTCAATGATTCAGTAAAAGTTATCCTGCCGAAACTGGCATCATCAGCCGATATATGAATTATAGTCGGTATGCTGATAGCCGAATACGATTGATGTTTGGGGCCATCGATGATATGCTTTCTGCTAATTATCTTTTCAATGCCGGAGCCGTGTTTTTCTCTTATTTTTACCGCTACGGAATATATATATTTAAGAATATAATCCCCGTATTCATGCGTTTCAACTTTTTTAGGTATATATCCCTTATGTATAACATTATTGCGAAATTCAATGTGTTTTTTTTCCGGCGGCTCAGGCGCCGAGCCAAATTCGTTCAGATATAAAAAATAAAAAGCGCCTACCTGTCGCTCCGATTGCGAGGCCACCATTTTCCATGTTTTAATATACTGCCCGTAATCAATGTTTTTAGACGATAAAATCGCGTCAACACAAAATTCATAAAACCTCTCTAATGAAGCCGCGAAACTCGATACCGCTTCACGGTAATAACCATCCATAAAAGCCATCGCGCCAAGGTCAAAAAGTATTTCAAACTTCTGTTCCTGAATAAAAACAGTGCTTTCATGGCCCTTATCGCATTTCATTTTATATATTCCTTCATCGCACATTTCGACTTCCACCAGGTTAAGATCGTTTATTTTATCTTCAGTAAGGCACTTCTGACACGAAATAAGAAGTTTCATAGTTTTACCGCCTTTTTTAAATATACTCATGCAGAAAATGTCAGAATCAAATTAATCAATTAACGTCGCTAATTACTAATATATACGTCAGTATAAAGCAAAGGACTTTATAAGTCAAGTGCGTCTTGATAATGTCTTGATAATGTGTTTTGATAATCTCCTGAAGAAAAACTTAAAGAATGTGATTTAACGCCGCCCGGCTATTATTTAATAAAAAGCGTTAAAAAAGGCGAAATAAAACTTGACATAGCGGCTCGTTTAATTTAAAATACTTATATTATACAAAAAATACGGAGGTTCTAAAATGACGGAAGTTTGCGCTTATATCTTAATGGAAATCGAAACCGGTTATGTAAAAGATGTATTAAAAGCCCTTCAAAAAGTAAAAGAACTCGAATCGGTATGCGTGGTTACAGGCCCGTTCGATCTTATCGCGCATCTCAGCGCTAAATCGCTTAAAGAACTCGGCGACATCGTTACAACGAAACTGCAAAATATAGAAGGCATAGTTCATACGACCACCTGCGTATGCACGGATTGCGCCTGCGGTTGCAGCTGCGAAACTAAAAAATAAATTATAACGTAACGTATCATATCGTTATAAATAAAAAAATCCGCCCGGTCGATATCCCTGGCGGATTTTTTATTATAATTTTTTAAATTTACAAACGCAATAAATATTTTAAAATAATTTTAAATATTTATTGCGTTTTCTATTATTTACATTAATCTTTCCAATCTGGAACTTCCACCGGCGGCACGTTCCATATTTCATCGGCATATTGTTTTATAGTGCGATCGCTCGAAAACTTACCGATACGAGCCACATTAAGTATCGACATTTCGATCCACTTACTCTGATCGCGATAAGCGGCCGCGACGCGCTGCTGGCATTCGACATAACTGTCAAAATCGGCGAGCACCATATAATTATCGCTATTTAAGAACATTTCATATAAAGGCCTGAAAAGGTTCGGATTTTCAGGTGAAAAGAAGCCTATATCGATAAGATGAAATATTTCACGCAGCGCGTCGGAATGCTGTATATAAGCGCGGGGATTATAGCCGCGTCTTAATTCATTTACTTCATGTTCTTTCATGCCGAATATAAAAATATTATCATCGCCGACCTCTTCTTTTATTTCGATATTCGCGCCGTCGAGAGTGCCTATCGTAAGCGCTCCGTTAAGAGCGAATTTCATATTGCCCGTACCAGAAGCCTCAGTTCCGGCCGTTGATATCTGCTCAGAAAGATCGCACGCCGGCATTATGCGCTCCGCGAGCGATACGTTATAATTTTCAAGAAATACTACTTTCAACTTATCACCGATTACGGGATCGTTATTAACAACGCTCGCTATCGAATTGATAAATTTAATTATTAACTTCGCGGTCTGATAACCGGGCGCCGCCTTGCCGCCGAAAATAATGGTACGAGGAACGAAATCCGCCTGAGGGTTTTTCTTGATGATATTATAAAGATGAATGCAATAAAGCGCAAGCATCGTCTGACGCTTATATTCATGTATGCGCTTTACCTGTATATCAAAAAACGAATTTAAATTAACTTTTACTTTATTCTTCGCTTCAATCACCGAAGCGAGCTTCTTTTTATTCGCTAATTTAACTTCGGCCCATTCTTTTTTGAAATTTTCGTCTTTTACGTATTTTTCAAGTTTTTTCAACTCGTATAAATCATAAACCCAGCCTTCCCCTATTTTTGACGAAATTAATTTAGACAGACGCGGATTCGCCTTTCTGAGCCAGCGCCGCTGCGTAATGCCATTCGTTTTGTTATTAAAACGCTCCGGATAAAATTCATAAAAATCTCTAAAAATATTCTTTTTAAGAATTTCGGTATGAAGCGCGGCCACGCCGTTTATCGAATGGCTGCCGATTATCGCCAGATTGGGCATTTTAACATGTTTTTCGCCGTCTTCGCCTATTATCGACATTGATTTTAACTTATCCGTATTTCCGGTATAACGAAACGATACCTGCCGTAAAAATTTAAAATTAATATCATAAATTATCTGCATGTGACGCGGCAAAAGCTTTTCAATCATAGCTACCGGCCATTTTTCAAGAGCTTCCGGAAGCACCGTATGATTTGTATAAGCGAATGTACGCACGCAAATATCCCATGCTTCGTCCCAGCTTAAATTTTCTTCATCGATAAGCACGCGCATCAATTCGGGGATCGCAAGCGATGGATGAGTATCGTTCAATTGTATGGCGATTTTATTCGGAAATTCTTTAAAATCTTTATTATGAGCTTTAAAACGCCTGATTATATCCTGTATCGAAGCCGCAACGAAAAAGTACTGCTGTTTAAGGCGCAGCTCCTTGCCTTCGTAATTATTATCATTAGGATAAAGCACCTTTGATATATTTTCAGCCTTAAATTTATCTTCGACGGCAAGCAGATAACTGCCATGATTAAAATAATCGAGATCGATATCTTCCGACGCCTTAGCAGCCCACAAACGAAGGGTATTCACCGTATTATTTCCATAACCCGGAATGGGCACGTCGTAAGGCCATGCGAGAATTTCTTCGCCGGGCAGCCACTTAGCGCGAGTAATTCCGTCGGGCCCCGTTATATTTTCAATATGGCCAAAAAAATTAATTTTCATCGCGAATTCGGGACGCGCTATCTCCCAGGGATTACCGCTGATAAGCCATTCATCGGGTTTTTCAACCTGATTGCCGTCAATTATATTTTGATTGAATATACCGTATTCATATCTTATTCCGTACCCATGCGCCGGAATTTTAAGCGTGGCCATCGAATCGAGAAAGCAGGCGGCAAGCCGGCCGAGGCCGCCGTTGCCCAGACCCGCGTCGCGCTCCATATCGCGCAGCGTACTGATTTCATATCCGAGCTCTTTAATAGCCTTTTCACAATCATCGTAAATGCCGAGATTAATAAGACTATTACCAAGAGTACGGCCCATAAGGAATTCGAGAGAAAGATAATAAACGCGTTTGACATTTTTCAAATGATAAGTTTGCTGAGTTTTAATCCAGCCATCGATTAAACGCGACCGCACGCTATAAGCAAGGCTATGATAACGATCGAGATCGGTGGACGTATATTCGTCTTTAGCCAGAAAATATAATAAATTATAAAGAAACGACTTTTTTATGGATTCTACATCGCTATCATTATTAAAACAATTAACATATTTTCTTTTGGACAAATTACTGCTTTCATTCATTAATAATGTTCTCCTCTTTTTTTATTTGCCGGAGTATTATAAACATTTTTACGATAAGTTCAAAACTATATTTAATAACAATTTTTAAGTTATAAAAAAGAAATTCAGGAATAATTTGATGATTCAAGGTAAAAATTCAAAATTTTGAAAATATAATACCAGAATTTTTTCAAATTATCAAGAAAAACCTTTCAAAAATAATGTACGATAAATTTATTATTTCATGATACATTATTGATTTTAATCCGGTTTTATAATATAATGAATCGATATGCATCAAATTATCGATTTAAAAACTACGACTTTAATATTTTCAGCGGGCACTTTTTGTTTCTCGTTGATAACCTTATATATTGGCTCAATTCACGGCTATTCCGGCGTGCAATTTATCGGCGCGGGAATTTTAACGACCACTATTTCAGGGCTGTTAATGACTTTTCAGGGCATAATACCTTCGTTTTTTTCGATAGTTATATTCGGCGCAACGACGGTCATGGCTATGAGCCTGATTAATTACGGATTTCGAAAATTTCTCGGACTTAATACAAACGTTAAAATTCATTTTTTTATTTTTGCTCTGGCGCTAATCTGGAGTTATTACTTTTCGGAAATAAAAGCCGATTATACCATGCGCGTCATTTTTTACTCGATGGTATATCTTTTAATTTTTATCGATAATTTTATAATATTATTTTTCAAATATCTGCCTGAAATTAAAAATATATGCCGGACTACCGGACTGCTCTTTTTATTTCTGGCTGTTATTTTCTTTATACGCGGCTGCGCCGTCATATTTTTTCCTGAAACACGCGCTAATTTTCTTATGGAAACTAAAGCCGGACTGCAATATCATTATTATATAACCATACTGGCTCTATTAATTTCTTTTTTCAGCATGTTTTCAACCTTTATATGCATTATATTTATGACTACATTCAGACTTGAAGCCGGGCTTATATATAATCATGGTAAATTAAAAGAACTCAATGCCGAACGGGATAAATTTTTTTCAATAATAGCGCATGATCTTATTTCTCCACTATCATCCATCCCGCGGCTGGTTAAAATAATGCTTGATAAATATGATAAGTATTCTCAAACGGAAATAAAAGAAAATTTAAACGATATTTATATAACTTCAAATAAAATAAACGAGCTTTTAAATAATTTACTCACCTGGTTAAAAGCCAGTTGCGGACGCACCGCATTCGAACCTGAATATAACAATATTTACGAAATTTTTCAAGAAGCCGTTCAGCTCAATGAAGAAGCGGCTAAAAATAAATCGATTAAAATAATAAACTCCATTGCGGAAAATTGCTTGATTTACTGCGACGCGAACATTACTCGAACGATCGTTCGCAATTTATTGTCGAATGCCGTTAAATATAGCTTTAAAAATGGCGTAATCGAATCTGGCGATATAAAAACAAATACACAGGCAGGATTTTTCATCAAAGACAGCGGAACGGGCATAAATTCTGAAAAAATGAAATGTTTATTCAAACCGTGTAAAATCGCGGCCCGGCCCGGCACCGATGGTGAAAAAGGTAACGGCATAGGGCTTTTAATAGTTAAAGAGTTCGTCGATATGCACAAAGGCGATATAATCGTTGAAAGCGTTGAAAATAAAGGAAGCAAATTTACGGTTTTATTTCCGCTCAAACTAACTTAATTAATAAAATCAAAATCAAAATCAAAGGAGCGTTTTTATGACAAACCCGGTCAATACGATAATTCTGATTTTATTTACAGCGGTCGTTTTCCTGATATCCTGCGTATCCGTTCCGGCATATGCCGACGGCTTTATAATCATCGATTATCCGCCGGATTTTCCGGTACAGAGAAGATTGCCTCGCGAATTAACGCCGCCTTCAATCAAATTTCATAAAGTAACGGTCGAAATAAACGAACAGGTCGCTAAAACATCCGTGGATCAAGTTTTTATTAACGAAGAAAATCAGGACCTCGAAGGCACTTATATATTTCCATTACCCGAAGGCGCTACCGTATCCGATTTCGCGATGTTCATCGACGGCAAGCGCCAGCCGGCCGAATTAATGGATAAAGACAGAGCGCGCGGCATATACGAAGATATAGTCAGACGAAAACAGGACCCGGCGCTTCTTGAATACATAGGCTCTAATTTATTTAAAGCGCGCGTTTATCCCGTACCGGCGCGCGGCGAAAAACGAATCCAGCTCGAATATCAACAAATCCTCAAAAACGACAGTTCGATCGTTAAATACACATACCCTCTTAACACCGAAAAATTTTCATCCAGAGCAATTCAGACAGTTTCCGTACTCACCGGCATCAAATCGAAATCAGGAATCAAAAATATATATTCACCGTCACATAAAATCGATATTCAAAAAAAATCAGACGGCGAAGCAAAAATATCTTTCGAAGAATCTAATTCTAAACCTGACAAAGATTTTATTTTATATTATACAGTTTCAAACGACGATCTTGGAATAAGCCTCATATCTCACAAGCCGTCAAAAGACGACGGCTATTTTATGCTACTCGCCTCGCCCAGAGTGGAAACAGCCTCTAAAAACATATCAAAAGATATATGTTTCGTCGTTGATACCTCAGGCTCCATGAGCGGCGGAAAACATAAGCAGGTGCAAAACGCCCTTAAATTCTGTATAAATAACCTTGAAAAAGACGATCGTTTCAATATCATAAGTTTCGCCACCGAACCAAAATTATTTGAAAACAAACTTGTAGAAGCTGATAAAGACAATGTAGAAGCCGCGCTTAAATATGTAGAGCGGATGCGCGCCATAGGCGGAACTAACATTAATGAAGCTCTTTATAAAGCGCTCAATATGGATTACCGTAAAGACAATCCGGCTTTTATAGTATTTCTGACCGATGGAATGCCTACCGTCGATGTTACCGATCCGGACGATATACTTAAAAACGTAAAAAAAGTAAACGGCCGAAAAGTTAAGTTATTCTGTTTCGGCATCGGCACCGATCTTAACACGACTCTTCTCGATAAACTTGCGCTCGAAAATAACGGAGTAATCGAATATGTTACTGAAAATGAAGATATCGAAATAAAAGTATCAAATTTTTACACTAAAATAGCGTCACCCATACTTACTGAAGTATCGGTCGATTTCGGCAAAATCAAAACGGACAACTCTTACCCGAAAGAAATACCAGATTTTTTCAAAGGATCACAGCTCGTTTTAATAGGCCGTTACCGCACGGGCGGAGCAAGCGCGGTTACCATAACCGGCAAAATCCCGGCTGAAAATAAAAAATACTCACAGGACGTTAATTTTGAAGAGAAAACCGAAGACAATAATTTTCTTCCGCGTTTATGGGCGCAAAGACGCATTGGTTATCTGCTCGAAGAAATAAGACTGCACGGCGAAAATAAAGAACTCAAAGAAGAAGTGATTGAATTATCCCGCAATCACGGAATAATGACTCCTTATACGTCATTTTTAGTCATCGAAGACGAAGCGGACATTACAGACGGCACGGGCGGCCGTAACGACAATATAATCATAGAACGGCGAAGCAGATTTTATAATGAAAAAATAAAGGCGCGTTCTAACGCTCCCGCCGGTTCACTATCCGCATCGGAACGCGAAGCCGTCGATCAGGCTAATGTTTTTATGGCCCCCGCATCCGAAGATTCCATGAAAGCCGGTTCCGGCGGAGACGCTGTATATATGAGCAGAGCCGTTAAAAATATACAATCAAGCCACATCGCATACGATTTCAGTAAAATAGACCCCGGCTCCATGCGCTACGTCGAAGATAAAACATTCATTAAACGTAACGGAGAATGGCGAATATCTACATATGATGAAAAACGCGATTCTAAAAACATTATAAACGTGAAATTCGGCTCTAAATTATATTTTGCGCTCATCGCAAAATATCCGCGCGCCGGTAAATATTGCGCTCTCGGCCGCGGCGTTATATTTGAAATAAATGCTAAATATTTTAAAACGGGAGACACCGGAGAAGAAGACGAAAGTAAACTCGACGCGCTTTTAAAATAAAGATAATTAATTAAAAAAAATATAATATAATGCATGACATGACATGAATTTTTTGATTTTAACTATTATCGACCCGGAGGATAAAAAATAATGGAACCCGTCACCAATGAAAATAATTGTAATAATAAATACAGCGAAGAAACTATTAAAGCATTAACGATTTTACAGCACTTAACAGGCGCCGTCATTCATAACGTCAATAATCTTCTGGCGCCGTTCAGCCTTAATATGGCTAAAGTCGAAATGTATCTCGAAGCCGGAAAAACGGAACAGCTAAAAAAAGACATAGCCGATATGGCCGCCGGTACGGAACTACACCTTAACGCAATACTGCAATCGCTTAAAATTTTATATGATAATATAACGACGGACCGCAAAAAAATAGAATACTGGAACAGCGTAGATATCAAAGAAGAACTCAAAAAAAGACTCGAAACCATAATAAAAAATGATACAACGACAGATACTTAAAAAATTAAAATACTTAAAAATAAACGATATGAATAACAGTATATAAAAAATATATTAAAATAAAATCATAATTTAAAAGGAAGGAAAAAGAGCCTTAACTCATTCTCCTTCCTTTTGTTTTTTAAAAAATACTTTTTTATTATATTTTTCAGATTATATAAGTTTTAAAACTGAACCCGTTATCTGCTTCTTAAATGCTTGAATTTTGCATTTTCTCTAAAATCGCATCCCACGCAATCATCTTTAATCGGAATATATCCGTCGTCGGCCGCCGCGCCGCCTGCATAACCGGTAGCCTGGCGTGAAGCCTGACCGGGCGCTAAATATAAAACCTGGTTATGGCCGAGCATATCCGCTATTACGGCTTCGATTTCAACGAGCCGCGCGGTCTGATCTCTACTCTGACATGGAGTCGCAAAAACTATTTTATAATAAGTTTTAAAACTCTGAACTATTTGTTTAAACATTCTCGACAGCTCATAAGGCGACGGCGCATAATAGTAAGTGCCTTCACTTTCATTGGCTATAGCGGAAAGAATATTTTCATTAAAATCCTTGCCGATTCCAATTACATATACAGGAACCCCTACCTGACGGGCATGAGCGAGCACTTCTTCAAGAGTATGCCTCGAAAACGGTTTAGACCCGGAATAACTTTCATCTTTACCGTCCGTAAAAAGAACGATGGCTTTTTTACCTTCTATTATCGCGCATTTATTAATAGCCGTAAACAGGCTGTCATAAAGCAATGTGCCGCCGCGCGCGCGCATCTGAAAAACGGCGTTTGACAGAGCGTATTTATCATTCGTAAAATCCTGTAAAACGGAAGTTTTATTATTAAAAATAATTATCGAACATTTATCGGTCGGGTCGAGGCCTTTAATAAAAGTAAACGCCGCACGCTGTAATTCGGCCATATCTTTTTTCATGGAAGCCGAATTATCAAGACACAACACTACATGCATATTTTTAAGAGACGATTCGACGATAAATGAATCGAGTTTAAAACGATTTTCAGCAACGGCAAAATTCGCTTCGGTCAGATTTCTATAATAAGCGCCGTCGCGATCGGTTACAGTCACATAAGCCTGTATCACCGGAAATTTAGAAGCGTCAAGCGATTTAATATTAAGATCGAGCTTTAAATCTTCGCGAGCATAAACCGGTCCGCAGATGATCAATGACGTAATTAAAGCAAAAACGCTAATTAGAATAAAATTTCTAAACATTTTTAACTCCTTATTTTTTAAACTATTTATATATAACATCTCAAAATACCATATCGGTATTATAATTATACGATTTAGATTTTTAATAAACGAATCCGTTATAAAAAAACTAAAATAAATTACTGAAAACAACTCATAAATTAAGGCTCACGCACGAATTTTTGAACGCGATTGTTATTTTTATCGATGATTAAAATCGTATCGGCCGAACCGTTTAAGGTTTTATTAACCGCCGCGCCTGAAGGCCGGTTGAACTGGCCATTACCGTTGCCCAAAGCGCCGAATGTAGTTATATGCCGGCCGGCCGAATCAAATTTTTGCACACGATTGTTAAAAGTATCGGCGACATAAACATTAGAAGCTGAATCAACGGCTAAACCCGCCGGCGAATTAAATCTGGAATCGTCAGATCCGAAACCGCCCCACGAAGTTATAAAACTTCCAGCCGAATTTAACGATTGTACACGATGATTATTAGTATCGGCAACATATATATTACCGTTATCAGAAACGGCTATGCCTGAAATGCCGTTAAACAATCCGCCGGTCGAACCCGCGCCGCCAAACGCCGTTTCAAAAACACCATCATAAGTGAATTTTAAAATTTTATTGGTAACGCCGTCGGTTACGAGTATTCTATCGTTAAACGAATCGGCCGCTACTCTGACGGGGGTTGAATAAATAGTTATATTTAGCGCTTCAGTTTCAAACATTTTAATAAAAACACCCGCCGAACTAAATTTTTTAATTTTACGATTCCCCTGATCTACCGCATATATATTATCTGATTCATCTACCGCCACTCCGGTTACAGTATCAAATTCCGAATTTCCCGAACCGCTCACCGGCGTTTGAACCGATGCCGCATTGTGCCAGCCCGAACCGCCGGCGTTATCTTTTCCAATCCAGCCAAGAAACGTTCCAGCCGAATCAAATTTCTGTACACGATGATTATTAGTATCGGCCGCCCACACATTACCGGTTGAATCCATAGCGACATCGACCGGCGCGTTAAATTCTCCGCCGCCTGAACCTGCCGAACCATATTGTGCGTTATAAATATAATCGAGCTCGACTTCAAACCATGTTTTATTGCTTTCAACATTATTGATAATCACACGCAGCCAGCCGGGAAGAGCGGCTGCCGGCATGAAAGCCCTGATTTCACTATCGCTCCAGCCGCCCGCGGCTATATTAAGCGTCTGATCGCCTATTTTAACCGAGTTAACTCCCTGACTCGCGCCAAACCCTTCTCCCGTAATCACTATTTCATCGCCTCGCGCCGCGGAAGCTGGAAGGATAGAATTCACTTTCAATATTTTATACGGTATTTCGTTACTGGCAACTCCATTTACAAAAATTTTCAAGTTGCCGTTAACGGCGCCCGCCGGGACAGTCACTTTAAATGAAGTATCGCTTAATTCCGATATATCGGCGGCTTTGATATCATTAAAATACACGCCGAGCGCGGACGAATTCAATCCGAAACCTGAACCGCTGATAGTTACTTTTACGCCGTTATTCAAAGGATTCGGATTGACCGCGGTCAGTTTAATTATGTTAAATAAATAACCGTTACTAATTATCCCTCCCGAAGTTACAGTAACGCCTCCCGATGTAGCTTCCGCCGGAACTTTCACCCTTATCTGCGAATCGTTCCATAACATATAATCGCTCGATTCGACCGGCGTACCGTTAAATCTCACCAGATCATTCTGAGCCTGATAATCGCCAAACCCGGAGCCGTTAATGGTAACATTCTGGCCGGCGGTCCCGGCGTAAGGCGTAAGCGATGATATGCTAAGCGTTTTATATGGATAGCTCTGTGAAATTATGCCGTTCATTTCAAAGCGCAGATTCCCGGAAACCGCGCCATACGGCACGATAACTTCGACGGTATTCATACTCCAGGCGCCCTGATTTAAATTCGCTTCCACTACGCTCGAATTAAGCGAATCAAATAAAACTTTAGTACTCCCTTTAACGGGCCCAAACCCGGAGCCGTATATTTTTAAAACATCGCCCGATACAGCTTTAGATTTGTCTATAGACTCAATTTTTGTAACAAAAAAATTATAAAGATTGGTTGACGTATTGTTTATTTCAACCGCGAATGCAGCGCTAACAGCACCAGCTGGAACTTTTACCCTGATTTTAGAATCAGACCATGAAATTATATCCGTCGAGTCGAGCGCCACCCCGCCGTATAAAACCCTGCTTGCGCCGCGCGACGCGCCGAAAGCCGTACCGTTAATATCCAGATAAGTTCCCGCGGGACCGTAATCAGGTATGAGCGAACTTATCGCGGATACCTTAAAATTTATATCATTACTGAATAAATTACCTATCTTCACCCTTACATTTCCGCTCACCGCTCCGGCCGGAACATTAACTATTATTAAACCGTCCGACCATGAAAAATAATCGGCTGCCTGCGCCGCGAGGGCGTTAAAATAAACGGCATTAGCGCCGCGGGCGGCCCCAAAACCTTCACCAATAATACTTAATTTCATTCCGGCCGGACCGGATTCACGATCGATAGAAGTAATTTTCGTAACCTTAAATCCCGGCCACGAATTAACCACTCCCGAAACCGTTACGCTAACGGTCCCTGATGACGCCGATTCCGGAACCGTCGTAATTATAGCGGTATCGCTCCAATCACCCGGCGCAATTACCGCTTCAGTTTGATTGAATTTAACCGGCCCCGCGGACGTTCCAAAACCCGCTCCGCTAATAACTACGGATGTACCGGAAGGACCGTACGAAGGCGTTACGGCGCTTATATTCGTAACTATAAAATTAAATGAATTAGTATCGACTCCCCACAGGTTAACTTTAACGCCGCCTGATACCGCGCCCGCCGGAACAGCCGCTTCTATAAGCGTATCGCTCCATGAAACGATAGATGCGGCAGTCTGAACGCCGTTAAATTTTATAAGATTTCCTGAAGCCGATGCTCCAAAACCCTCGCCCGTTATTCTAACAACCGAACCGGCGGGACCATAAGCAGGCGTTATGGCTGTAATCCGACTTACTTTAAATATCGTCTGCCCGGAAACGAGCGTAACGCCGCCGGCCATTATTGTAACCGGCCCTGAAGAAGTTCCTGCCGCCACTGTAGCCGCTATTTTATTACCGTTCCATTCATTAATCAATGACGCATTCACTCCATTAAATGAAATGGAGCCGCGTGCCGTACCAAAACCGGAGCCGTTAATCGTTACTACCGTACCGGCCGGGCCGTAAGCGGGCGCAAAAGGAACAGCCGCATCAAAACGCACTACCTCGAACGGCAGGGCGTTTGTTTCAAAACCGTTAATAACCGCCTTTACATTGCCGGTAACGGCGGTTTCAGGAACGGTAACCCGCACCAGGCTGTCGGTCCATAAACCGCCGGCCACAGGCGCTTCCACATCATTAATCATTATTTTATTAACGCCCTGAACGCCGCCAAAGCCGGTGCCGTTAATAGTTAATTGAGTATTAACCGCGCCGCGCGACGCCGACAGCGAATTTATCGAAACGATGCTTACATTTTTCGAATTACTTTTGACGCCCGATATTATTACTTCAACCGCGCCTGACACCGAACCGGCAGGCACTGATAACATTATTTTATCATTGGTCCATGAAATAATCGAAGCCGCAACCGATGAATTAAACATGACCGTATTATTACCGCGCGCCGTACCAAAACCGGCGCCATATATTACAAGCTGCGTACCTGAAGTTCCCTGCACGGGATTAACCGAATTAATATGAGTTACTTCAAAAGCGGCGGAATTACTATTTATGCCATTACAAACAAGCCTGACCGAAGCAGGGCCGGAAGACGCTGAAGCCGGAATTTTAAAGGCAATTTCAGAATCGTTCCATCCGGTTATATCAGCCGTATCTACCGCTGCATCATTAAATTTTAAGATATTGTTCACTCCTGGCGCACCGCCAAAACCGGCGCCTTTAATAATAACCGGCATCATGGGCGGGCCGTAAGGCTGCGATATGGAAGAAATGGCCGTTACGCTAAAATTTACGCTATTACTCGTCAGGCTGCTCGATATAACCTGCACCGGGGAACTGACGGATTTTTGCGGCACGATAAATTTAATTTCACTATCCGACCAGTAAATAATTTCCTGAACCGAAGCGACTCCAAATTTTACGATATTACCCGAAACCGGCGATGCGCCAAACCCGGTTCCATATATAATAACCTCATCGCCATAAGTACCGGCGGCAGGCTCAATACTCGATATAGCAAGCATTTCAAATTTAAAACCGTTATGGATCGCGCCGGCCGCGGTTCTAACTGAAACATTTCCAGTTCCGGCGCCGGCCGGAACTTTTACTATTATTTTATTATCGGCCCATGATAATATATCAGTCGCGGGCGTTGACGAAAATGTAACGGCGCCGGTCACAGTTCCAAAATTAGCGCCCGATATAATAACGTTCGTTCCAACAATACCTCTTGCGGGTGATATCGAAGTTATACTGGTAACGCTGAATATAACGCCGCCATCAGATTCATAACCGTTAGAAATTATTTTAACGGCGCCTGATTCCGCACCGGAAGGAATTTTAAATACAATTTTATCATTCGCCCAGGATATTATATCGGTAACCGGCGATAAACCGACTTTAAGCGTACGCCCTCCCTGTATTGCGCCAAATCCTCCGCCATAAGCGGTAACCGTCGTTCCCGCCGGACCATGTTCAGGACTCAACGAAGTAATTAAGCTATATTCAAAATTAACGGGGCTATAATAAACGTTGGTTCCGATTACGACGCTCAATTTACCTGACGAACCGCCGGCCGGAACTTTCACTTTTATAATATTATTTGACCAGCTTTCGATAGCGGCGGCGGGTGCGCCGCTAAAATAAGCCATGGCGCCCGACGTATAATCGCCGAAGCCGCGGCCTTTTATTTCAATAGATTCTCCCGCGAAAGCAAAAGCCGGTTCTATAGAAGTAATAGAAGTAATGTCATATTCAAAACGATTGCTTATAATTCCGCCCGCGCTTACCGTTATAAAACCTGACGCCACGCCCTGCGGAACCTTTGTTTCAATAACGGTATCCGACCATTTTTTAATATATGCGGCCGGCGTGCCGTTAAAACTAACGACGCCAGATTCCTGAGTTACGCCGAAACCGTATCCATTAATAGTTATAGAATCGCCGGGCTTAACTATAACGGGCATAATAGATATAATAGAAACCAGACCAAAATCAACGCCGTTAGTAAGCATACCTCTAATTTCAACGGCCGCCTTACCGCGTGGCGCGGCGTCCGGAACGCGCGCCACTATTTTAGAATTAGACCATGAAATTATATCGCTCGCATCGGTATTTCCAAATTTTAATTTATTCGTACCCTGCGAGGCGCCAAACCCACCGCCTGAAATCGAAACTACCGTTCCGGCGGTTCCGGCGGAAGGACTTATCGAAGCTATATAACTTGTTTCAAAATTAACTCCGTCGCTCGCTATATCGTCAACTATAACTTTCAACGGGCCAGGTGTGCTTCCGGCCGGTACCTGAACAATTATTCTTGAATCCATCCAATCGATTATATCGAGTTCCGAAGCATATTCCTGGTTAAATTTAACGAGACTGCCGGCGCGCTGCGCGCCAAAACCGAGCCCGGTTATCGTCACCGTCTCGCCGGGAACGCCCATATATGTCGATAACTGTGTAATAACCGGCTTAATCTTCAAATCCAAAAGCGCGGCAACTTCGATTCCGTCTT
>CAYQWL010000023.1:0-14149 GCA_964421195.1 uncultured bacterium
GCCTTCCTGCGCTATATTTTCACCGTCGCGGTCTGAAAGTTCGTAGCACAGGGAAGCGCGTAATCCCGTTTCTTTGACGGCGGCCGCTATTTTATCGAGTGAACCGGTTATGGCGAATGGACTTGCGTGATGATCGATAAGCGTGGTAGTGCCGCGTTTGATGGCGTTTATCATTGGAATCAGCGCGCTGTAATAGCAGTCTTCGAGTAATAATTTTTTATCCAGGCGCCACCACAGATTATTGAGAACTTCGTTAAAATTTTTTGAAGGTTCGGCTTTGCCAAGGCCGCATACGAGCGTGGAATAAAAATGCATATGAGCGTTTATAAATCCCGGCATTACGATTTTACCGCGGGCGTCTATAACCGTATCGTATTTATCTTTTAATTCATTTATTGGAGCGATTTTTTTGATTTTATCGTCTTCAATTAAAAGGGCGTGATCGTGAAGAATTTTATTATTTTCGCCCAGAGTTACTATTATACCATTTTTTATAAGCAAAGTTGACATGTTAAATTAATTCCTCCATATTTGTTTCATTTTTTGTTAATTTATTATTTCAGCCTGTTAATCGATTGGTTCTATTTTATTATACGATTGTATGTATTGAGTTCGTCATTATTTATTATAAGTGTAATTAACATTCTTTAAGCGCGGCGAGTTCTTTTTTTGTGCGCTCTCTCATGGTGATAGCGCCCGTGAAACATTTTTGCGAACAGATACTGCAACCCACGCATTTTTCAGGATCTGTAACAGGGAACCCGTTTTTATCGAAGGAAATAGCGAGATACGGGCAGCGTTTGCAGTTGCCGCACTGCACGCATAGATCTTTATCGGCTTGCGATATTTTTTTAACGGGAGAAAGTTCCATAAATCCAGTGACTGGATCAGGAAGAGCGCGTCCGATAAGTTCTTTCATTGATTTAATTCCTCGCGCCTGCATTAAATGCGATACGCCCGAAGCTAATTCTTTATATATTCCGACGCCATGTTTCATAGCGATGGTGCAAAACTGAACGGTTTTAACGCCGAGAGCGAGAAAATCGGCCGCCGCTTTATAATTCATCGGACCGCCATTTCCTGAAATCGTAACGCCGAGATTGGATACGCTTGAAAGAGTAAGATTTGAAATAGGCGTTACTCCTTCGCCGCTCATTCCGACGACGATAGCTTCGTCCCATTTCTTTTTAGAGCCTTTTTTAAAAGCAAGCGTTGGAAAAGTATTGGCGAGAGTAATGCCTGCTTTTTTTTTCGGATATTTATCGAATACTTTTTTAATAGCTTTTATTATCGGAACTATCGATGTAACCGCTGCCGTTAATTTAAAAAGTTTTGGTATTTCAGGATTTGAAATTTCCATTATCCAGTCTATTATTTTTGCCGTAAGCGCGGCATTTTGCGATACGATATCGCCTTCGGTGCCGTCTCCGCCCTGCGGGCATGATAAACTGTATTCGATGCCCATGGCCCCGGCTTTTTCGAGCTTAACCGTATTGGATTGCCATTGTTTTTTATCGTTTTTATCGTCGCCGGTAACCGGACCGCCGGTAGAAGCCATGGTGAGTTTTTCAGGAAATTCTTTAACTAATTTTTTAATTTCGGCGCATACGCGATCGAGCGGATGGCCTGATACGTTATCGCAATTGGCATAAGTAAGGGGCGTAATTTGAAACATATATTCAGAGGGTATGTGAATGTCGAGCCCGTCAAAGGCGGTCTTCATAATGCCGCCGGCCCAGCCAGCTTTATAAGCTTTAACCATTTGATCGTAACCGTCGGAGGGCGGAGCGGCGGAAAGAATAAATGGCGATTCGATCTTACGGCCAAAAAAATCGGTTTCAAGTGAAATCGGAACCGGTTCCCAGCCATCGATCGGTACGACGCTTTTAACCATTTTTTCAAATTTTGCGGGTTTTTTGTTATTTAATACGTCTATAATTTGAAGAGCTGTATTTTTTCCTGCCGCTACGGCTTCGACTACCGTTGTCGGGCCGTTAGCGCAATCGCCCGTATAAAAAATATTAGAATCTTCGATTTTTTCGATTCCTGAACGATTTCCGACTGCTATTATAACCATATCGACGTATTCTCTTATTTGTTCGCTGCCTTCGACGTCTTTTATATCTTTAAGGCTGAATTTTTTACCCGTAAGTTCCACTTTCATGGTTTTAACGCCGGCGATTTTTTTATTTTTTATTAAAATTTCTGATATCTTTGTACGGCAGTTGACATCAACGCCGCTTGAAGTAAGTTCGAGCATTTCATTCGAGGTAAGAGGCATTTCCGCGAGCGTTTCAAGAGCGTATATTTCGATTTTTTTAGCGCCGTTATTTTTTGCGGTAATAGCGCAATCCCATGCAACTGACCCGCCGCCTATAATGGCAACGTTACCGGCGCATTTATATTTTTTATGATTTTTAAGGTATTCGAGTGAATAAACGGCGTTGCTTTCGCCGGCGATATTCATTTTAATTGGCGACCAGAGTCCGGCAGCCACGCATACGGCGTCATACCCTTTTTTTAAAAGCGCGCTGAAATCGTCAATTTTTTTGCCGGTTTTAAGAGTGATATCTCCGAGCGCAAGCGCGAATTCGATATCGGTTTTAAGTATGTTTTTATCGAGCCTGTAGTCGGGAATTATATTGCATGCTCCGCCGGCAGCGCTATCTGATTCGTATATATCGATCTTGAAGCCTTTCCGGCCAAGAAATGCCGCGGCGGATAATCCGGCGGGGCCGGCGCCTATTATGGCTACTTTTTTTCCACATGATTTAACTTTTTTAAATTCAGGCATAAGGCCTAATTTTTTAGCGCGTTCAACAATGCTTGCCTGTAAAGACGGTATATCGACGGACCTGTCAAATTTTTTATGAGAACACATAGCCATGCAATGTTTATCAGGGCATACGGCGCCGCATATTCCTCCTAACGGATTATAACTCATTATCTCACCTGCCGCCCTTAAAAAATCCGCGTCATTTTTCAACCTTGCCGCCATTATAAAATCGGCGGGCGAACAATCGGCGGGACAGCCTTTTTTACACGGCTTATCTTCGCAGTATTCACAGCGGGCCATTTCGGCTTCCATCTGAGAGTTGGTGAGATTTGCATTGTTAGTGAACATAAATCGACTCCTTACTGAATTATATTTTTGAAAGTTAAATCATAACATTGAAGCGATGTTATAATTATTAATCGCGTTCGAAGTTATTTCAAGGCTATATTATACCATTATTATCATATTTAATCAATAACTTCCTTACTTATCTGTATAAAATTATTTTTAAGTTTTTTTATATCGGAAAAAAGTTTATTAATTTCGCCGCAAATTTCATCGATTTCTACTTTTAGCGAAATATTCTGTGTGATGCATAAATTTGCGATCTTTAATTTAACGACATCAAAATAGTTTTGACTTCGGGCCATTTCCAGATCGATAAGTTTTATCATTTTTTCACCCGCGGCGTAGTTTGCAAGTGCTTCATCAATCAGAATAAGCGCTTTAGTATATTCATTTTTTAAAGAATTATCGTTTTCCACTCTTATTCTGCCGCTATATTCGGCTTTTTTTAAATGGAGTTCATTTATAGCTATCGTTGACATATATTGCTCCATTTGAGAAGCGCGTCTTCCAAGTTCGACGTTTTCTTCGATAAGCTCTTTTAATATATCTTCTATGTCTTCAATTAAAGGGCCGACGGTTTTATCGTTTATAAAAGAATTTTTGATTTCTTTAAAATTATTGCGCAGTTTGATTATTAATTTTGAATATTTAATATTCAGCCCTTCTTCGCGCTCTTCAACCATGTAGCTGTTATCGATGTTTTTATTAGATGAATTTATAAGTTTTTGTTTTATTATATAAAAAATGAAAAAAACGCCCATTAAAATTAAAAAAGGATAAATGAGAGCGGAAATAAAACGCAGTAACATAACCATCGAAGCGAAAACGATCAGGGTGAAGATTATTATATTATGATCCATACGAAATTCTCCTCTCTCTCTTATGAATAATTTAAAAACGCCGGTGAAGGCTTCTCAGGGCCAGGATAATTTATATAATACCGTTAAGCGAATGGAACGTGTTGCGGGTCTATTTCTATTACTTTATCAAGACACTTGAGAGCTTCGTCGGTTTTATTCAGCCTTGCATAATTTGCGCTCATAGCATGCCATGCGTCAGAAAAAGCCGGATTGATTTCGAGCGCTTTAGCAAGACAGGTGATCGCTTCTTCGTAACGTGACATTTTATTTAACGCTATACTTTTACGATATAAGATAACGGCGTTATTAGAAGCGCCTGAAAGAGCGCGGTCGAAAGACTCGACCGCTTCCTGATACATTCCGAGTTCTAACATGGCGTTTGCTTCATTGTACCAGGTTTCGACATCTTCTTCGCTTGCTTTATCTGAAATGGCAGCCGGCGCATTTTCGATTTTTTCAATTAATTTATCGCGTATTGTACGGGCCTTTAAATGTTTTGGATCTATTTTAAGAATTTTATTAAAGCAAATCAGGGCTGATTTAAAATTCTGGATTTTAATATGCGAAAGGCCTTCGTTATAAAGTTCGGCGGTTTGAGATTCTTCCGCCGGACATGCGAAAGCGGATTCTGGTAATACATTTTTTTTAAAAACCGTTTTTATTATTGTAAAAATTTCTGGCAGTATTTTAATATTAAATTTAAATTTCTTAAACGTTCCGGTCATTTTACCCTCCGTTTTTTATGAGCTGCTATATTTTAAATTTTTAATTTTAGTCACACCGGTTTCAGCGGGCGTATCAATTTCTAATAAAGGCTTGAATTGTTTCCATGAAGGAAACCATGAGTTAAAGTAAATTTTCATGTTTTTATTGCGAGGCGTTATAACTGCGCCGGTTTGATTAATAAATGAACCGGCGGCCTGGCCGTTGATAAAAAATTGTATTTTATCGATATTATAATCAATAGCATAAGTGTTAAAATTTTCTGATGGATCGAAAGGAAGAATTTTTTCTAAATGAGCGCTTTGCCGGCCGCCGATAAAAGCGCTGAGCCACAGTCGATGTGAGCCGTCGTTAAAAATTTCAAGAGTTATCTCATCTTCGGTTTCGGGATCAAATAAAAAAAAACCGGTTATGGCTTTGATTGGTTTTGGCATACGAGCTGTTTTAATTTCTGCTTCAAAAAGACCGTATGAAAAAAATCGTTCAGATCCGGCTTCGCCGCCGTTAAAAGAATTTTTATTAAAAACGAATTTTATGCCGCCATCGGATTCGTTCCGCGATACGTTTTTCCATACCAGTTTGCCGCGATTTCCCTGCGGTTTAAAACAATCGGGTGTTGCTTTAAATGTATAAGTTGATAATTTGAAGGTTTTCATACGATTGTGGTTGGAAACATAAAAAGCTTTTTCGCGATCGGCAAAGTCGTATCGAAATGAGCCGTCGGCTCCCGGCGGAGCGCTCCAGACGGCGATTCTGGCAAGAAACGAGCCCGAAGCGAAAGAACCGTCGTCAGGCGCCTGCCATGAAATGTTTAACGGCCCGGCGCATGCGCCGGGTGCAAGCGCGAATGGGCCGTGATAATCAGCGTCATGCCATTCGCGGCCGCTGTCCCTGACGCTGTGGCCGAGCCAGACTTCGACGCTTGAATCAGAAATATTTTTAAAAACGACGGATGAAAAAATCATATCGAGACATTTATATTCGCCATAAACTGGTTCAAATTTAATTATTTTAACGGTTTTTCCGCCGTTCGCCGGGACGTTTTCGGCGTAAACAGACGTAATGCCGCCGAAGATGCAGATTAATACAATCGTTAACGGCAGAAGAAAAGCTAAATAAAGACGTTTATGAACGATAAATTTGATTTTACCTGCTCTAATTATTTTAATCACTTATACATTATATACAATTGGGTGATTTTTATCAACAATTTATTTGCTTTATTTACTGGAATTAAAAAAAATTATGAATTTATTAAATCAAAACCCCGGAGCATTTATTCCGGGGTTTTGATAAAACGTAACCTATTTGTATTGTCATAATACGAATTTAATTATAAATTTTAAGATTTTTTAAAATCCGTATTTGAATAAAAATTATTTTCCGGGAACTTGCTGCGCGGGCGCCTGTACTTCTTGAGCGCCTTCGGGTTTTTTGAATGTTTCGTCTTTTATGGTTTCGAATTTCCAATCGCTATAAATCATTTCGCTTATGAGTTCGTTTTTTTCGTTAAAAGTATTCATTTTAATAACAAGCGTTTCTTCGGGATTTACCGTAGTTACCACTTTCATTTTAGTATTGGCGTCAATAAAAGTGTAAGTAATATTTTTACCGTCTTTACCTTCGGTATAGTCGATAT
Source organism: uncultured bacterium (assembly GCA_964421195.1). Classification (GTDB taxonomy): domain Bacteria; phylum Muiribacteriota; class UBA9980; order UBA9980; family UBA9980; genus UBA9980. The sequence goes on from CAYQWL010000023.1 coordinate 6,347, forward strand.
CTTTTTTTAAATCGGCCGGTGAAGGCGGAACGGGCATTGTCATGATCATATTAGCCGCCTGCATATAAGTCCACGCGGTATCGCCGTTAACTACCATTCTGGTTTTCTGACCGGACACTTCGCTATCCATTCTGTAATGTTTGGGATCTTTGAAATAAGCGGTGGTTTTACTCATGAATTCCTGAGCGCCCATTTTAGTTTTTACTTCCATAACGAAGGAAACATTAACCGACATTTTTTTATATGCTTTCATTAAAAGATCGGGAAGTTTAGAATCAGCGGCGGTTTCTTTTTTTTCGCCCGACGCTTCAGGCGCGGCGGCGGGATCGAATGTTTCACCGGCGAAACCGTATGCCGTAAAAACGGTTAAAACGAATAATAAAGCGAGAATGGACGCAAATTTTTTCATAATACCTCCAGAATTTTTTGATATTTTTATTTATTTTATCATTTTTTTATTTTTTTTTCAATTATTTTTTTATTTAAACTTTTGTTATAATAACGATAATGGTAAATTAACGAATGAAAAACGTTGAAAAATATATTGAAAATAAAGACGAATTAATGTATAATAAAAAGTTATAATAAAAAAGGTATGAATGGAGAACATTTTTAATGCAGTACAAAAATTTTACGCTCGACGATTTTCAGGTACAGGCACTTGAAGCGATCGATCATCAAAATACCGTGATAGTTTGCGCGCCGACGGGTTCAGGTAAAACTCTTATAGCTGAATATATTATAGATAAATGTATTCGTGAAAACGCGGAAGTTATATATACCGCGCCCATAAAGGCGCTTTCAAATCAAAAGTATAGAGATTTTAAAGAAGCGTACGGCGATAAAGTCGGAATAATAACGGGCGATGTCGTTATTAATCAAAATGCGCCGTGCCTTATAATGACGACTGAAATTTTTAGAAATATTATTTATGATGATCCTAAAAGATTAAATCATGTTAAATATGTAATTTTTGATGAAATTCATTTTATCGAAGATCCGCGTCGTGGAACTGTATGGGAAGAAAGCATTATGCTCGCTCCCGGTCATATTAGATTTTTATCATTATCGGCTACTATCGCTAACGTCGAAGAGCTTGCCAGCTGGATGCAGTCTATTCGAGGCCATGAGGTATCCATAGTGCTTCACACTGTAAGGCCCGTGCCGCTTGAGTCGTTCGTTTATATCGATGGCGGTAATAAAGCTTTTCCGCTTAAAAATCTTACCAGCGCTCTTTCATACGCTAATTCAATAGCCGATCGTCGAAAGCAGCTTCTGGCTTCAGGCGTTCCTTTCGAACAGCAACGCACGGGATTGCCGGTATTCGAATATCTTAAAAATAAAGAACTGGTTCCCACGTTATGTTTTAGTTTTTCACGCAAAAAATGTGAAAAAAAAGCTTTTGTTTATAAATATATGAATCTTTTGACTCCTGAAGAATCTCGCAAAGCGCTTGAAATATATGACGAACATATAGCGCGTTTTAATCTTCAAAATTATATGTCGAGTCAGAATTTAAGGCGGCTCGTAGAGCAGGGAACGGCTTATCATCACGCCGGGATGCTTCCGCCGCAAAAAGATATAGTCGAAGTATTATTTTCTAAAAATTTAATTAAATTGCTTTTTGCCACTGAAACTTTCGCTGTTGGAATAAATATGCCGGCGCGTACGGTAGTATTTGACGGCCTCGAAAAAAACGATGGAGTGTCTTTTCGTTATCTTAAATCCCACGAGTATCAACAAATGGCAGGCCGCGCGGGACGGCGTGGAATAGACCCTAAAGGATTCGTTTATGCGCTTATAGATCCGAAATTTTACAGTCAGGCCGAGGTGCGCAAAACGCTTACCGGCAGAATAGAGCCGCTTAAAAGTCAGTTCGCTTTTTCGTATTCGAGCATATTGAATCTTTATACCGATCGCAGCCGTGAAGAAATTATAGAATTATGTCATAAATCTTTCGGTTATTTTCAGATGAAAAATGTGATACAGGCTAAGATTGAAAGACTCAAAACAGTTGAAAAAAGCCTTGACGCTATAGATTGTCAGCTTCCGCAGCCTCGTAAAACTCTTGTCGAATATGTCGAAAATCTTAAAGATTTTGAAACTATTAAACGTAACTTTAACGATCTTAAACGTTCGCTTCGTAAAACCCGTCCGGAAGAGCATGCCGGCATACGTTCGCAGATGCGTCAGGCGCAAAATGATATGAATTTTATGCGCCGCGGGATGAAAAAATTAAAATGTTCGCATTGCAGTTATAGCTCTAATTGTATAGCGCTTGCGGACGGCTATGTGACGGCAAAGGAAGATTTATATGAAATGAGTAATTATATGGGTTTTGATTTGAATGAAAAATTTGCGTTTTTAGAAGCTATAGGTTATGTCGATAAAGAAAAACTGCTGCCGCGGGGTCAATTTGCCTCTCAGATATTCGGATACGAAATACATGCCACTGAATTATATTTCAACGGTTATATCGGCAGGCTCAGCGAAGATGAGATAAATGCGTTAATCTGCGGTATAGTATTCGAAAATAAAACACGGGCTTCATATACCATAAATAACCGCGAATTAAAACATACGCTGCGTGAATTCAGGCTTAAAATAGACGATATGGTAAGAACGGAGCTTGAACATTGTAAATTCGCCAGTATAAAGCCGCTCGAAAATGCGATGTCTGAAATTGCTTATCGCTGGAGCGCCGGAGCTTCTTTTAAAGAAATAACTTCTTCGCAGACGCTTTTGCTCGAAGGAGATCTGATACGGCTTTTTAGAAACTGCGTCGATCTTTTGCGTCAGCTAAGACGTTCATTGATACAGGACTCCTTCGCCATGGCAAAAATAGAATCGTGCCTTAAAAAGATGAATCGCGACGTAGTCGATGCCGAGCAATATTTTTAAATTTAATATTTATTCATATATACACTTTAAATGTCCTTATATGCCATAAATTCTTAAAAAAACTGAACGATGTTTTAATAAGTAAAGTTTTAATGGTTTAATCAGGTTTTTCTGGCGGTGAAAAATAAAAATGATCGATGATGACGAAATTATAAAAAAACGAAAAAACCTTGGTAAAGAAAAACGTTCTCTCGACGCTCTGTATAATATTTTAAAAACTGAACGTCATGACGGTGTTGACGCGGAATTTATAATTGAAAACGTTATGAAAATGAAGGGCGTTAAAGGTGAGGCGGCCCGAAAATTAGCGGAAATACACATCGGCGACGATCCGCGTTTTAAATTTGTCAGCGGCGTCTGTAAATTAAAAGAAGCGCCTCGTGGCGCGGAACTTTTTAATGCGCCTTCATATTGCGCTGTAGATATCGAAACTACCGGCCTGTCGTCAAAAACGGATGCGATCATAGAAATCGCAGCGGTTAGAGTATGCGGCGGAAAAATCGAAAATGTTTTTAGCTGTCTTGTCGATCCGCAGGCGGAAATCAGCGCTGAAATTACTCGTATAACCGGAATAAATAATGAAATGGTTTGCGGCGCGCCCGTTATTGGCGAAGTGATGCCGAAATTTCTCGATTTTCTTTCAGACTCGGTTTTCGTAGCGCATAATTCTCCGTTCGATCTTTCGTTTATAAACGAAGCCCTGATGCGCCGTTATTATCAAAAAATGGTAAATCCTGTAATCTGTACGTTAAAACTTTCACGAATGTTATATCCGAACTTTGAATCCCATTCGCTTGACCGGGTGGCTAAAAAACTTAAAATTCCCATGAGCGCTCATCATCGCGCGCTTTCCGATGCGGAAACCTGCGCGAAAATATTGATAAATTTATTGAATATAATAAAAAACGGGGCGAATAAAAATTGAATTTTGAGCGGAGCCAGTCTATAATAAATGCGTTGATAAACAATATAGAAAACATGGTAAAAGGAAAGCGCGAAGCGGTTTTACTCGCGCTATGCGGTTTATTGTCTAAATCGCATATTCTTATCGAAGATATACCCGGAATTGGTAAAACTACTCTCGCTATGGCGCTTTCACGTTCTATCGACGCCGAATTCCGCCGCATACAGATGACGGCCGACATGCTACCCGCTGATATCGTCGGCGGGCTGGTGTTTAACCCGAAAACACAGGAATTCGAAGTGCGTTTTGGCCCGATATGCGCCAGCATAGTTTTGTGCGATGAAATAAACCGCGCTACGCCGCGTACGCAATCGGCGCTTCTTGAATGCATGGCCGAAGGCCGCGTTACTATCGACCGCCAGACGGCAATATTAAAAGAGCCGTTTATGGTAATTGCCACGCAAAACCCGATGGAGTATGAAGGCTGTTATATGCTCGGCGAGTCGCAAAAGGACCGCTTTATACTATCTTTTAAAATGGGTTATCCCGATTACGAACATGAAAAAAATATTATCAGTACTCATAAAGACGTTAGAATCGACGATAAAGCGATCAGCGCGGTCGCGAAATCCGCCGATGTTTTATTTTTACAGAACGAAGCCGCTGAAGTGGCCGTAAGCGACGCTATCCTTGATTATATAATGAAAATAATAAAAACTACCCGCAAAGATCCTCGCGTAGCGATCGGAGCGTCCACGCGAGGCGCTATAATGCTTAAAATAGCGGCGGCATCGTATGCGCTTATCGCCGGAAGAGACCATATAATTTATGACGATATTAAATATTTAGCGCCTTTCGTTCTCGCTCATCGCATCGAACCTTCGGCGGAATACGCCATGGAACGAAACGCGGCTATCGATATAATAAACGATTGCGTCGATAGCGTGGCGGTTGAATAAAGTTTTGATATATATCAAATTTAAATTATGATTTATTTATTTTCTTTTCTCTGGTTGTTTTTTCTATTTAGCGCTTTTAATTCGGCTAACAATTTATTTTATTTAGTATTCGCTTTATTCAGCGCGTTTCTTACGGCGCCTTACCTTATCGCATCGCGCGCGGGCGCGGGGCTGAAGATAGTTTTAAAACCGCATTCTATGATATTTGCCGGTTCTTTTTGCGATATCGCCTGTGAAATAATTAATTCGAGCGCCGGTGAAAAATTTCTTCTTGAATTAAACGCTTCGCCCGATAAGTATTATGCCTTAAAACCTGCGCGAATCGATTATATCGAAGCGCACAGCGTAAAAAAAATTTTACTTGGATTCGATTTTAAGAAACGCGGACTCGTTATTCCGTCGCCTTTATTAATAAAATCGAATATTCCTTTGCTGTTAAAGGAAAAAACGATCGAAATATCTCATTGCAGTCATTTTATTGTTTTCGCGCCTATTATTCGGTTAAAATTCAAAACGGAAATTAGCGCGAAAAGCAGAAACCTGAAAAAACGAATTTTTAATTCCGATTACGGAGAAATTAATAGGTTTAAAAATTATGATACGGGCGATTCGCCGGCTAAAATTAACTGGCGTTATTATTCGGTTTCAAAAAACCTTATAGTGCCTCGGCCGGACGAACGCGCAGCGGTAAAATATTCAATAATGCTGCTTTTATCCGATCCGGGCTCTTTTTCGGATGAGTCATACGAACTGGCTGTAAGCTGCGCGTCGAGCCTGGCGGCTGCGTTTCACGAAAAGCGCCTGCCTTTTAATCTTATAACCATATCTGATAAAATTAAAACCATGGAATCGGCGTCTGAGCCGCTTGAAAAAATCCTGTCTCATCTTGCGCTTATAGAAGGCGGCGGCACGTTATCGCGCGCCAGGCTTTTGCGCGCCGCCGGTAAAGCGTCCGCTTCTTCGGGCGTATTTATCGTCTGCGCGCGCGAATTTGATATGCTGCCTTATTTTGCAAAAATTATCGGGGCGAAGGCGCAAAAAATTATTATTACCGGGGGCGCGGCTGAAATGTTACGGCAAAACGTTCGTTTGGCGGAGCCGGATGTAAAACGTTTTAAAAAAAGCGATATCAAACTCGAAATATCTTCGCTCGAAGAACTCGGTTCAACCGCTTTGTAAAAATAAATGAAAGTATGAATGATTATGATATTTCCTTCAGTTTTCATTAAAAATAAAGATATTTATTTACCCGGTATGTTATTTGCCGTTTTAATGATATTTATGCCGTTATACGAACGGTATGCTTATAAATTTTTTTATGCTTCATTATACGCTTTATTCGTGGCTTTTTACTCGGTATTTGTAAAAAATCATAAAATGACGCGCGGCTTTATTTTTTTGCTGCGGACGCTTTCATTCGTATATGTCGCGTTTATCGCGTTGAGGCATAATATAGGCTTCGCGGTTATAGGATTTTTAACGATTTATCAAATTACCAGGCTTTTAGATGGATCGTTTTTTAAAAATTATGTAATGAGCTTTTTAATTTATCTCGGAATTTTTTATTTATCCATTCCAAATCACGGCGGAATATGGATATTATTATATTCGGCGCTTTTTATAGCCGTTTCGATTTATTTTTTATTATCGCATTTTCTTTATTATTTTAATGCGGCCGCCGCCGGCGGTGAAACCGGTTCGAAAGATTTAAAATTGTTTCGCATAGCGAGAATTTATACGATATACGTCGTTTTTTTAACTCTTATAATCTTTATTTTCATGCCGCGTTTAAAACTCAATTTTTTAAATCCCTTTCATTTTCGTTTTGGAGGTATATCGTCGATCTTTAGTTTTAATTCGATTGAAAATATACGAGAATCTTCTTCGATTATTATGCGAATAGTTAGAGACGGCGATTCTGGAACGCATTATAAAATGAAATCCTTTAATCGTTACTGGTCCGGCAGGCGTGAATGGATCGCGACTGGATTCGGGTCGCGGCGCGTAACGCGAGATGCCGGCGGTAAATACATTATAAATCGCGATACGGCGGAAATAACTTTAGCGCCCGGCGAGATCGTAAACGCCGTTTATTATATAAAGTCAAATGCTGATGGTTATGTGCCGCATTTATATCTGCCGCTTTCGTTTCAGTTTAATACTTCCATTTTATATAACGATTTTATCGAAAATCTTTATGCGTCCGAAGCAGAAGGCACCATTAAATCGACTTCATTCGTTATAAATCCAGGCGAAGAAATTCTCCGGCGCGCTCAGGGACCGGATCCTCCGCGTATAGCGAGTTATTACTATCTTATGTATCCCGACAGGCTTTCACGCATACGCCGGCTGGCGCGGCAGATAACCGGACCTTACGCCGCGCGTTATGATAAAGTGAACGCTATAGTGAATTACCTTCAAAATAACTATCGTTATACTACCGCTGTAGGCGATTTATACGATGAATATAAAAATTCAAGCTATGATCCCAATGAAGTGTTTTTGTTTATAATAAAAGCCGGGCATTGTGAATTTTTTGCTTCCGCTATGACGCTTATGTGTCAGTCTGTCGGAATACCCGCCCGTTTAGTCAGCGGTTTTGCTTCGCCTGAATATAATGAAAATGGCGGTTATTTTTTGGTGCGCGGCAGTGATGCGCACGCATGGGTCGAAGTGTATTTTCCGGCTATAGGTTTCGTTACTTTCGATCCTACCGCGGCTTCTGCGGAAAATGAACGCTCACGCCTGAAATTATTTTCATTTTTAAATAAATATATAGACAGCATGAATTTTTATATCGAAAATTACGTTTCGTATTATAGCAACGATTTTTTTATTAAATTAATTATAAACGGCTTGAATGCCGTTAAAAAAACGGTTAAATTCGCGGCTGAATTTTTAACGCTTTTTCTGAAAAATAACGGAGAAAAAACAGACGGCGATTTTAAAAAGTTTATCATTAATTTTGAATATAATCTTTTTTTATTTTCACCTTTTTTTTTATTTATATTTATAATGGTATTTTCATCGAAAATAAAA
>CAYQWL010000023.1:14159-31962 GCA_964421195.1 uncultured bacterium
GTTATTCCACTGAAGTGCGGATGTATCCTGGAATTCATCGAAAATAAAATATTTCACGTTTAAACTATTAAGTTTATTTTTATCTGAAAATTATTCTTATCGTATCGCAAAAATAATATCTCTTAATAATGAAATTAGAATGGATTTTTATGAAAAATTTTTACGCGTTTTTGCGGCCCGTGGATTAACAAAAAGACCTTCGGAAACGCCCAATGAATTTAATAATAGAATTTTTAAGGCGAAAATTTTATCTGCCGGGGATTATAATGAATGCGAAAAAATCGCAAAACTTTTTTATATGATAAAGTGCTCGATGAAGCCGACGTCCGCTGCCATGCTCGAAGAAGCCGATCTGGCCGTTATGAAAATTATGGGAAAAATTAAAACATCTGCCGTAATTTTTAAAAATAAATAAATATTGTTTTATATTTTTAGAATGTTATATTTAAAATTAAATGGTTATTACATCGAAATCAATGGCCGCTTTAAATTCGTATAAACATTCACCGTTAAGATCGCAGCCGAGATGATCGAACATTATTCCCGGCAATATTAAAATATTGAAATCGTTTTTTGCCGCGGGCATATTTTTATCTTCGCCGCATTTCATTGAATCGCTTATTTGATTACGGATATCCGCGAGTGTAAGCAAGCCGGCGCAATCGATGCTGCCGCCGAAATATGAATTATTTATCGCAACGGCGGTTAAATTTTCAATATTAAATTTCTTTAATATGCTATTTAGATATTCAATAGAAAGTTTTGTGGTGGCGATTAATCCGCGTTGATTTTTATGACGGAGCTTTTTATCGATTTCGATCAATGCTTTTAAAGCTTCGGGCGGCATATCGGCCGTAAAAATAATGCCGCCGGCGCCGTCAACGTCCGGGTTATATTTTTCGATAGTGACTGCTTCGACGGGTTGATCATGAAGAGATTGTTTTTTAATTACTTCAAGTTTAACCGTGCCGTATGAATCTAATATAGATCGATGAGCATCTACTTTCGATAACGGTTTTGTCCCGTTTATCGATATCAGCCGGTCGCCGCGCGAAAGTCCGAGAGCGTGAGCTTTCGTGTTCGGGACTACTGAATGAATGACAATATCGCCGTTTAAGAATTCAGGCGGCAGAGGCTCTAAAATGACAGGCGTTAATCCGGGCTGGTTGATAAGCTTAAGCATATTTTTTAAGCGGCAGCAGTAATCGTTAAATTCTTCGTAAGAATTAAAAAATAATCCGAATCTGTTTTTCGCGAAGCGCGGGAGAAAAATTTTAATTGTAAATATTCTGCCGCAGGCTTGCAGACGCGCAATATCATCTAAAATATATTCGGAAGGCGTTAATGATTCGTTGACGGCCATTAAACTTACGTTTAAACGCACCGCCGGCCCTATGGCGGCGATTTTTTCAAGATTGGCGAAAACGGCGGATGTCATTTTATCGAAGACAATGCGATCGCGAGTTTGAGCATTATATGAATTAAGCGAAAAATTTATTTCAAGCGGCCCGATAGATTCTGCAATTTTATAAAAATCAGATTTTATATGTCCTCCGCATGTCGTAATACAGATAGCCGGTTTTTTAATATGTTTTCTGAGAGCTTTTAAAACGTCATAAATGCCGTCATATAAAAAAGGTTCGCCTTCAAAAACTTTAGTGGCCGATTCGCCTATGTAAACTTTTTTAGAAGTATCGAGAAATTCGATATGTTCTATTACCTCTTTTATATCGCGTTGATATCCGTAAAACCTTCGTAGATAATCATCGGCCGCCATATTTTTATGGCTGCAAAAAATACAGCCGTTATGGCATAATGAAGAAAGAGGCAAAACGTTAAGTTCCGCCTCTGAATATATAATACAGTTATTTAATTCGGTATTCATCGTATTCATCTTTAAAAACTATAAAAACGCGCGCCATTTTTTATAAATCGATTTTTTTAACTAAGTTATTTAATTATAAAATATTTTCTACGGTTGTTTTTGAGGCGGTAAGAGAAAAATCGACTGTTACCATAACAGTGCCTGAAAGCGGCCGGCCGTTTTTATAAATAGGCTTGAATCTCCACATTTCAGACTGTTTTATTAAATATTGCGCGAGCCTGTCAGAAATTGGCGATTCGAATTTAGAAACCATTCCTACCTCGCCGTCGGGAAGTATTTCGAGAAGGATCTTTACCGTGCCTTCTACGCCCTGTTCCTGCGCCCATTTTGGATAATCGATAGCCGGAGCGCCGTTTAAAAAGCTCGGTATTTCATCATAAGAACTGTTTTCCACCATTTCAAATATCATTGATTGCCTTCCGCCGGAAGGTTTTCCATACGCGCCGCTTCCGGCCTTTGTTTTTTTCTTCGCATCGCCGTTTTTCTTATTCTTAACATTTAATTCCGAACTTTTTTCATCGGTGCCTGAAACGAAAAGTTCGTCATCGATGTCTATATCGGTTTCCGGCTTAATAGCGTGTGTAAATGAACTCGAAGCGATAAGCTCGCCGCTAATATCGAGTGTTTTGATTTCGCTTTTACTCAGGCTTAAATTTTCGAGAGGCTCGTTTTCATCGATTATTTTTTTGACCAATGTTTCGGAGCTGGTTTCTTTATTGTGGTTTAATTCAGCTGTCTTTAATTTTTCATCGAGTTTTTTACTGAGTTCTGGCGGTATTTCAATGGCTTTAATTATTTTTTTAGCGTTTTTATTGTCTGAAATTGAATTATCGTCAATAAATAAAGTTTCTTTTTTAACGTTTTTAGAAGCGGCGAGGGAGTTTTTTCCCGCCGGAAGTTTTTTTGGCGCCGGTTTTGCCGGAACTTTAACGTTTTTTTTCCGGCTTTTTTTCGCTTCGGACACGGGGTTTATTTTTTTTGTAGCGGCGAGTTTTGCGAAAGCTTTATCGATTGCCGCCGCTTTCGGCCTTTCACCGGCTATAAAATCGACTTTTATAATATTTTCGCCTTCCGCGTTTATTTCATTATTGCCAGATATCGTTCCATGATAGTTAAAGTGATAAAATGAACAAAATAAAAATAAAACGGCGTGCAAAAATATCGAAATTGCTATAGAAGCATTTTCCGGGTTTTCGCTGGAATTTTTTTTAATTAAAGCGGTTGCGGCAAATAATTTATCGTGCCATTGCCGTTTTCGTTCTGACATTTTTATCTCCATCGATATTTTTGGTAGCGATACTCAGATTGGTTATACCGTATTTTTTAGCGAGATCGAGTACTTCTACGATCCGGCCGTGCGAACACATGGCGTCGGCGCTTATAACAAGCTCAACCTGCTGTGAAAGCATTCGTTTTTCATTAAAAACTTCACGTAATTTTTCAATCGTTATTTTTTCGTTATTTAAATATATTTTTTCCATTTTATCAATTAATACGTTAAGGGTTTTCTTTTCATCGTTTTTTAAAATTTTAGCCTTTGTCGTAGCCGGAAGATTAACGTCGATTGCGTTGGTATGAATAGTCGTGAACGAAGTAGTTATTAAAAGAAAAATGTTAATGGTAAACATAATATCGATTAAATTAACTATGTTAATCTCGGCTCTGAATTTTTTCGGTTTTCTAAAATTAAAACTCATATTATTTTATTCCTTTTTCGATAAAATCCACGAATTCCGAGGCGGCGCGTTCCGTTTCGATTACGATGTTTTCGTAGCGGGAGCTGAGATAATTATATGCAAAAACAGCGGGAATAGCTACAATTAATCCATAAGCCGTGGTTATAAGCGCTTCTGAAATGCCGCCGGCAACTACGGTAGGATTATTGGCGCCTTTAAGTGAAATCGCTGAAAATGCAGTCATCATACCCGTAACGGTTCCAAGCAGTCCGAGAAGCGGCGCGATATTGCCTATAACGGCAAGATGTTTCAGACGGCCTTCTGATTTTTGCACTTCATAAGCGCCGATCTCGTTAATGCGCGCTTTTAAATCGCGCGTATTATCGCTGACTAAATTCAAAGTTTGAGACATAATCGCGCCGAGCGGTCCGGGCGTTCTTTTAAGAAGCAATAAAGCATGATCGACTTCTTTATTTAATAACATTCTTTTAATATCAAGCATAAACGATTTGTAATTAAAACTCGCCCGATATAAAAAATACATACGTTCTATTATAATGCTTAAAGCATATATTGAAAGCAGCAAAATAAAATACATTACCGGGCCGCCCTTCTGAAAATATTCTAACATCGGTATCACTCCTGTTTCATTTATAATATTATAACATTTACATTAAATTAATTTTTTATTTTACTTATGCTGACTAATAAATATAATTAACGCCCATGCTGAATGTTCTTGATTTATAACTATATCCCGGACGAATCTTGAGATCGTTGTTGAATATATTATCGGCTTTAAAATAAATTTTTCCATTATCCGAAAAATTTTTATCCATATAAATCCCCGCCGTTGTATAACGATCTGTTTTTGTGTTAATAGCGGGATTTTTAGAAGAATCCATGGCGCCTTTGATTTTATATGTAAATTTAGTGAATAATCCGTTTTTGTGTTTATAATCGACGCCGAAAACATATTCGTTTTCAGGAATATACGGCATTAAATCATTAATGGAATCGGTTATTCCGATATTCTCCATCGAGGCGTTTAAAATAAGTCCGCGGTCTAATTTATGAGATATTTTTAAACCGAATTTATTGATTTTAGCGTTATCCGCGAATGAATTGAATGTAAATCTGGCGTCGCGCCGGTTTAAATCAGTTAGATAAAGCAGGCCGTTACTTCTGGCATTTTTAAAAGACGCCTGTACGTTTGTATCTTCGTTTAAATCAGCTGTGGCGGATAACTGGATGAATTTTTCATCGTTTTCATAAGTTTTACCGTCGAAACGATTTGCGCCGGCTGCATCCAGGGCATATATCACGCTTTCTGAATCCGAAAACAGGAAATCTGCGGTATCATATTTCAGTGCCTGTCTGCCTGCCGTCAATGAATATTTAACGCCATTTTTTCCGGCGGCATTGTTTTTATCTTTAAATATAAGCGATACAGTGCCGCCGCCTTTCGCATTATTTTCACCATTTTTGTATATCTGTGGCGCGATCTGAATCATCGTATTTTCGTTTAACGCTTTTTCCGCGTTAGCGCCGAAGCGCGTAGATGAAGCCGAAGATGATTTCGCATCTTTAATATCGAGAGAATCATTTTGAAAATTAAATTCTAACGTTAAAGGAAGACTGAATTCATCGCGATCGTAAATTATATCCTGCGAATAGCCAAATGAAAAAATCGAAGAATCATAATTATTGCGAATGGCGGCCGGATGTACTCGAAAATCACGCGCCGCTTTTTTTAATCCGGCGCTGAAGCGTTTTGCGTTATCTAAATATCTGGCGTCGAATTTAATTATTCCGCTTTCTACATTGATAAAATTATTTTCAAAATTATCGAATCCCGGCAGATTCCGATCTGATTTATCATAACTGAGTTCACCGTAAACACAGGTATCGTTATTTTTTTCGCTTTCGTATTTATAATTGACGTTTAATGCGCTGTAATCGCTTTTATAACGATAACCGCCGGATTTTTCGCCGCGCGCGCCGAGAATGGAGCGCGTTCTAAGATTATCGGCCGGTGAAGCGCGTTCATATATTATCATGCCGGCTGCTTCGCTCATCGAATCGCTTCCCGCTCCGCCTTCGATAAACGCTTTAGTCGTGGAAACGGTATTTTTTCCCTGAACGATTGAAGCGGGCAGAGGATTAAAATCGGCGGTATCTTTTTTTGCGCTATGACTCTGATTGGAATCAGCTGTAAGATAAGCCGTCTTTTTTTTACTTTTATCTTTTATTTTAGTTTTATCTTCGCCGTGAACGACTATATTTCCAAGATCATATATTTGTTTGGTTTCTTTTGAAGCGGCGAGATTTTTTTTCTGTTCATTCGTTATGTCGATAACTTTCGCGGTGTTCACTGCCGGCTCAGTAACGGTATTTTTAGTTTTTTTCACGTTTTTTTTCGCTGTTTTCCGGAAATTTTTCGAGGTATTTAATTTATTTTTCGATTTAACCGCTGAAGCGTCCGAGGCGGCATTCGCATGATATGTTCCGAAAAATATAAAAAGTAATAATGCCGGTATAACGGCTAAATAAATAAAAAATCTCAAACCCGTTTTCATTTAATTCCCCTCTTTTTTAAAAATTTTATATATTTTTATATTTTAAAATTAATTTAACTTAAAATAATGGAATTAAAAATTTTTATTCCATAAGCAACTTATCGGATAAATTTTAAAAAAAATTATGATTTTTATACGTCGGATATTATCGAAGAATATAAAAAACACGCCGATTTTTATTTGCTTTATTATGTTTTTAATTCATTATTAATGCTTTACTATTTTATTTTTTTTTGTTAAAATAAAAGCAAAATGTAGTATGATGTAAATTACGGTTTAATTATCATTAGTAAGGCCGGTGATTGTAATGAACGCTATCGCGGCTGAAATAAATGCGGTCTGCGAAAAAATAAAGGAAGGCAATCTTAATTATTTAATGGATTTTTTCAGGCTGAAGCCGGAACTTTTAAATGAACGCGTAAACGGCGAAACTTTTTTACATATATCCGCCGCGTATAATCAAAAAGAAATTATAGATTTTTTTATATTGTGGGGAATCGGCGTAAACGAAAAAAACGATCGCGGCGAAGCGCCTATACATAAAGCGGTTTCAAAAGAGGTTCTTGAACTTTTACTCGCGCGAGGCGCCGATATAAACGCGCGAGATTCAAAAGGCCGTACCTTCGTGTATAACGGCGCGCTGCGCGACAGCTGCTCGCTCGTAGATTATATGGCGCTTAAAGGCGCCGATTTGAACGCTAAAACCATAGACGGCGTTACGCCTGTAATGCAGGCCGTAGCGGGTGGTCACGTTAAAATGGTTGAATTGCTTATCGCTATGGGCGCGAATGTTAATCTTCAGGATGATTCGGGCGATACAGCCCTTCATTCGTCGGTTTTATATGAAAATCCGGAAATGCTTAAAACGCTTGCATTGCACGGCGCGGATGTCAATATTAAAAATAATGACGGCGTTACGCCTTTTGGCGAGGCGCGAAGTAAAAATTTACTCCGTCTGATGCAGCTTTTATTGCAATTTGGCGCTAAAGAATAAATTGTAAAAAATTATAAATGCGGATTACATATAAATTATATGTAAATATAATTATAATTAAAAAATATAATCGGAGGAAAAAATGCCTTTAATCGAGTTTGAGTGTGTCAATTGCTCGATAATATTTGAAAAAGTTTTTGCGCTTCGTTCGGATTATGTGGAAGGAAGCGTTCGTTGTCCTGAATGCGGTTTATCCGGCGGAGTAAAAAGACTTTTTAATAAAATGACGCAGGCGAAGTTTCTTTTGAGTAAAACTAAAAAAATAAATCTTATCGATAAAGGATATAAACTTTCTAAAGGCCAGACGCCACCAGGCCTCAAACGTTTAATATAAACTTAAAACGTATTTTTATTCGAGCCGGTTTAATGATGCGTTTGAAATGTTGAACGGGAATCGGGAAATAAAAAAGGCCGGATTTTAATTGAGCCAGATTTTAATGTGTTTGTAAGCTGCCGCGAAGGCGCGTCCATTTTTAAAAATGCCGCTTTTGCCGCCGCTTTTATATAAAAGTTCGCAGCGCGTAATTTTTATTTTTTTACTTACGGCCTTGCACATGTCGTATATAGCTGCCGCAGCGGTTTGCGCCGCTATGACGGCTTCCATTTCTACGCCCGTAACCGCGGTGGTCTTAGCCATAGTATATATTATGATGCGGTTCTTTTTTTCATCGTTAAAAAAGCGCGCGTCACAGAGACTTAAAAAAATTGGATGGCAGAGCGGAATTAGTTCCGCCGTTTTTTTCGCCGCTGATATGGCCGCGATTTTTGCGACGGCGAGCATATCGCCTTTAGCGGTTTTTCCCTCGCGCACCTTTGCGAAAGTGCTTTCGTCAAATACAACCGTTATTGTAGCAATAGCAAGGCGCGGTGTTTCTTTTTTTGCGGAAACGTCAACCATTTGCGCTTCGCCGTTTTCGTTTAAATGAGTAAAAGTTTGCGTTGTGTTTTTTTTCATAATGTTTTTTACTTCGTTATATTATACTATAAATAATGTATCTATATATTTTTTTCTTTATAGACGGCCGTGTTTTTTATCGTTGAAATTGATTTTTACGGATCTTTCGCCGTGTCCGGAAACACTCCCGGCGGAAGTTTTTTTAATGAATACTTTTATAAAATGATAGTATGCGTCGCGAGCAAGATCGTTGATTATATTTATTGCGCCGCTTGAATATAAAGTTTTTTCTATGATGTTCATTTCGCATGCGCCGCCATCGATTATAAATTTTTTATAAGGCGTGAGACATGGCTGGCCGATAGCGATATAAGCGCATGGCGGCTCATTTTTACGGCTTATGAGCACCATCGACGATATGGTGCCGCCGTCAAATTTTGTGGAAGCGTAATCCGAATCGGGATGGCGGCATATATTTAAATCGTCGTATGTTTCGTTTTCACCGTGATCTCTCGCTATATCCATAAAATCTTCAGGGCCGAGCGGCCGGAGATAAGACGAGAGAAGTTCTGATACGCGTTTAAGGCGTGCGGCGGAACTTGCGTTTACTGGCTGTCCCTGATAAATGAGCATTTTGTTAAAATGATAATGATTGGTCTGGACGAGCGTTCCGTTAATTATTATTTTATAATCGTAATGTTTTTCATCGATCGATTCGACCAGGCACATTTTTTGACTATCGGCCGCGATATAGTTCATGGCGCTTTTAAGTTTTCCGGCTTTGAGTATTTTTTCGATAAATTCATCTACCGTAGAGATTTGTGATAATATAAACCCCGGATGATAAACTTTATATTTACGGCCGTGAAAGTTAAAATTGATTTTAGAGGGCGGCGATGAAGAAACGCAGATAAATCCTTTTTCGTTGATGCCCATAGTATAGTCCATGAATGTTTCAGGATCGGCGGAACGGTTTTTAACTCCTATAAAAGCATGGCCGCCGGCGGGGCGGACAAAATCGATCGATTGAATGAAGCGGGTATTACGATCACGGTTTTTTAAAACTATGCTTCCGCCGCCCTTAGCGAAGTAACCGCATGCGCCCGCGAGCGTACATTCGTCTTCGGCTGATCCGAATGCAATGTTCAGCGGCCAGAGCGTTAAAACGAAAATCGCGAGTATCGTATTTGCCGTGTTTAATAAAGTTTTACGAAAATTCATATAATTTTATACCTTTCGATTATATATAATTAGCGCCGGGGCGGTTCTTATATGTTTATGCTATTAGCGGTTGTTTTTTTCAGCGGCGGCCGTACGATTGCAGGTTGTGGCGGTTAATAAAAGATAAGCCGCCGATGCTATTATTAAAGAAACCGCCTGGGTGGTTATTATTATTTGTATGTCGAAATAATATTTTAACGCCGAGCTCATATCCGGAATTGAATTTTTTAGCGCCGGGCCGGAATGTAAAATATAATAAGAACATTGCAATACTATGGTGAAAACAAGATAATAATTAAATTCGATAAAAACGGGATAAAAAACGTAATTAAGCCAGGTGATAAGCCTTTTACGTATAAAAAAGAAGTTTAGTATCAGTGGAGTGTATGATAAAAGAAGCGCGCATACGATTTCGATGCGCCGGTTATTCATAAATGAATTAAAATAATCAAATGAGTTGAAATCTGAAAGTGAAAAATTATAACCGTGAAAAAAATAAATTCCGTAATATATGCTGTAAAAAATAATTATTTGAGTTAATGAAGAAAAAAATCTGAAATGGTTTTGAAATTTATAAAATAAAAAAAATAAAAACGATGCCGTTATAAAACCGAGATAAAAAAACCGGTATAATTTTTTATATGAATCAATGTCACCGGTTCTTTTTTTAAATTCGATATCGATATTTTTTTCATGATTTTCATATTGTAAGAGCGCCTGCTGGTAATTGCCGCCAGTAATTTTATCAATTTCGGCGGCATAAATATTAAATTCGAATATGCCTGCCGGTTTTGCTCCTGCGGCCAGAAGATAAGATTTATAATATGCCGATTTCTGGTATAAAACAGCCTTCATTTTAAGAGTTTTTATATAAGGATCGAATGAAAAGAGCCGGCCGAGAAAAGAACCGGCGTTAAGATACGGCAGCGGAACGCCGAGTAGAGAGCAAATAGTCGGGCAAATATCAGTTTGCTCTATTTTCATAAATTTTATATTCTGTTTTATTACTTCAGGCCCGGCTATCATAAACGGAACATTTATAACTTCGGGTTCTCCGCCGCCATGACCGCCTTTTAAAATATGGCCATGGTCGCTGGTTATGATTATATAACGGTCGTTCACTAAAGAAGAGGTAAGAAACGTGTTTAAAATATCGTCGAGTTTTTGAAGATGAACTTTAAATTCATGAGATGCGCGTCCGAAAAGATGACTTGTTTTATCAAGCCCTGGAAGATGTATCAGAGCAAATTGCGGATGGCGGTTTCTTATATAACTCATAGCATTTGACATAATTAACGAATCGATTTGAATGATATTAGTTCCGGCCGCATTGAATCCGGCATAATAAGAAATGCCGGCATTTTTTCCGATAAGTTTTTTCCAGTCGTCATGGCCGAAAATAGCTGTTTGAAAAGTGCGTCCGCTCGCCGATGAGAAGATGTTTTCACACGGAGCGTATTTAATTTTATTGCCTATCGGTGAAATAAATCCGTGTATCTGCGGCGGCGCCCCTGTTATAAAAGTCATCCATGAAGCAGCGGATATACTGGGTTGTAAAATTTCGAGCCGGCAAAATGCCGATTTTTCTTTGAATTTATTAAGCGATTTTAAACGGTTCGCGTCTTCGTAACCCAGTCCGTCGATTATTATAAAAATAAGCTGGCGTGTCATGGCGGTGGCCGAAGTTTTTATGGGATCGCTGACGGTATAATAAAAAGAAGAAACCGTCTCGTTTTTATAGTTAATAAGCGAACCATAAGAATAAAAGGCGAGCATTATAAATAAAACGCCTGTCGTTAAAGAAAAAGCGATATATAATAAAAGCTCTTTTTTATTTTTTAACGTTAATGAATCTAACATAATAAAACGTAATTATCAATATGAACTTTTAAATGCCGGTAATTTTTCTTTTATTAAAAAATGTACTCTGAATATATATTCATTAAAAGCCGGCGAGCAAAATAACGGATTAAATATTATCCGATAAACTAACCAGTGGTTGAATTTTTGATAAAACGGCAATACCGTATTTAATAGTTCGAGCATATTGTTGATGCAATTATTCGAGATGACATGGTATTCTTCTTTTGCGGCGCGTTCGGAAGCTGATGCTATTGCATTATAAAATAAAGTTTTTTTTTGTTCTTCGCTTAAATTTAATTTGTATAAATATATATTATTGCTCATACAGTATGCCAATTTAAAGTAATCTTCCTTTGAAGTAAACTGAAATAAAAAATATTGCTTTTCGTTTTTAAAAGTCATCTGTCCTGAACATATCAGTCCATAAGTTTCATAGCCGTCTTCCGCCTTCGCCGGAAAATTTTGCTGAAATTCAAACCACAGGCAATTATGAGTGCAGAAGTCTCTTAAAAGCTGCATTTGAAAATGTTCGAAAGGTTCCACTATTAAAAAAACGTCTTCGATTTTGTCTGCGTTGACGCGCAGTTTTTTCCAGGCGCCCTTTAACTTTGATGGATCCCCGGGCGGTTTTGAGATGTTTTTTATGCCGCATCGAATATGCGAAAGCAGAAATATTTCACCGCTTAATCGTTCAATTTCAATTGGCGAAAATAAATGAGAATTATAAGCTCTTTTAATTGAACATTCCACCGTATATGAACCTGAACCGATTATTATAAATAATATTATAGCAAAAAATAATAAAAATAAAAAAAAATTTTTCATGATCCGAATCGAAAATATATCATAAAATACTTATTAAGTCAATATTTACTTTTATTGTTATTATTTATTATTATTACTTAATACTTAATTATTTTTAATATTTTTATTATTTTCCACTTGACTAAGTCAGGATTTATGGTATAATAATTAAAATCAAAAAAATATATGGAGGTAGTAATGAAGAAGTATTTAGTATTTTCGGTTATTTTTATCATGGCTTTCAGTTTCGTAAGCCCCGCTTTTGCGGCTCCTGAATGGGTGTCTCTCAGTAGAGGCGCTTTATCTAAGACGCCGACTATGAAACTCGTTCCCACCAGAGATTCAAATACTAAGATTATTGAAATTACGGTTCCTGGTTTTTATCGTGAAGTTAAAAGAGCTGGAAGCGCTGATGCGACTTTCGTAACTACCGATCTTTCTTCAAGACATATGCAAAAAGGTATGCCTGAAGTGCCTAACATGAAAAATTTTATAATGCTTAAAGACGGTGAAAATGTCAGCGCTAAAATAATAAGCGAAGACTGGGCCGAAGTTAAAATGAGAAATGCCGCGGTTCCTTCAAAAGGCCATTTAACCAGAAATATCGATCCCGCGAAAGTAGAATTTGAATATTCTGATTTTTATCAGTCAAAAAATGTGTTCCCTGGTATGGATAATAAAGTCGTTATGAGCGAACCGTTTGTAATGCGCGATATTCGCGGCGTAGAACTCACCGTGAATCCTTTTCAATATGATAATTCTAAAAAAAACATGATGGTTGCAAAAAAAATGAGAGTAGAATTGAAATTCAATTCTTCGTCAAGAGCGGCCGCTAAAAAAGTTGTTCCTTATGAATTCGCCGAAATATATAAAAATTCATTTATTAATTTCAATCCTGCCGATGTTATCGAAAGAATCGAACTCGGCAATATACTGGTTATCGCCGCTGATCAGTTCGCTGAAGAAACCGCTCCTTTAGTGGATTGGAAAATTAAACAGGGATTCGGCGTTAAATTCGTAAAAATGAGTGAAGTCGGCTCTACCGCTAACGATGTTTACGCATTTATTAAAAACGAATACGAAAAAATCGGTATGGCGTATATTATTCTTGTAGGCGACACGGAATTTATTCCTACGCTTCTTGGCGTAAAAGAACGCGCCGCTTCAGATCCCTGCTATACCAAGCTTGCCGGCGGCGATCATGTTCCCGATGCCATGATTTCCAGATTATCGGCTAAAACTCCCGCCGACGTTAAAAATCAGGTTTCTAAAATAGTTCATTATGAACAATTTCCGGCTACCGGCGCGGACGCTTCATGGTATCGCAGGGCCGTGGGTATCGCCAGCGCTGAAGGCAGCCCGACCGATTATGAACGCGCTAACTGGCTGCGTGACGCTCTTATGAAATATAATTTTGATACGGTAGATCAAATATACGATCCTCGCGCGTCTAAAGAAAAACTTATCGCCGCTATAAACGAAGGCCGTTCGATAATCAATTATATCGGTCACGGTTCAAAAACGGCATGGGTTACTACTTATTTTGGAAACAACGACGCTCTCGCTCTTAAAAATCAGAGAAAGCTTCCTGTGATATGGTCGGTTGCCTGCGTTAACGGTCAGTTTAACGGCGGTTCCGATTGCTTCTGTGAAGCATGGATGAAATCCGGTTCGGCCGAATTTCCCGGCGGCGCGGCGGCTATATTTGGTTCTTCAACCAATGCCGAATGGGTTCCTCCCTGTGATATGCAGTCTGAAATAAACAACGTTCAGATGGCTGGCGAAAAACAGTCTTCGGTAGGCGCTCTTGCCCTTACCGGCGTGTTGAAAGCTATGCAGACATGGGGTACCGCTCCCACGTCATCAGGCGTAATGCTTTTTGAACAGTATAATATATTCGGCGACTGTTCGATGACGGTCAGAACCGATGTTCCCGGAACCGTTAAATACAATGCGGTTCGTAAAGGCGATAAAGTAGAGGTAGCCGTTACCGTTAATGGCAAAGCCGCTAAATTGGCCCGCGTAGCGATCGTAGCCGGCGAAGGTAAAGAAGCTAAAGCCGCCGTTACGAATGAAGACGGTAAAGCCGTTATTTCCTTCGAAACGCTTAAAGATGAAAAAGCTACGGCTGGCTCTATTACCATAACCGGATTAAATATGGTTCCCGTTGTCGATTCGACGCTCGCCCTTTAATTTATAAAGGCAATGAAATATAAAAACGTATAATCGATAATTAACTGATAAAATATATAAAACAAAAGGGCGTTATTAATAACGCCCTTTTGTTTTATACCGCTTTTTAATAATTTGCGGAAGATAATTATCTGATAAATTTAAAAATTATGAAATAATAAAACCATGTTTATAAAAATTATTGACAAACGTTAAAACTTTTGATACTATTTTAGCGATTATATGCGTGGTTTATTTTTTTTCGTTAGAATGAAATATTAGTTTTAATTTATCCGGTATATATCGTATTTTTTTGTTTATATTGTTGTAAATAAAAGGTGAGGTTGCGATGTTTAAAGGTGTTTTTACTGCTTTAATTACTCCTTTTCACGGCGGGCGGATCGACGCGGCGTCGTTTGAATCGCTCGTTAAATTTCAAATAAAAGGCGGAATAGACGGTATCGTAATAAACGGTACCACAGGCGAATCTCCGAATATAAAAGAGCGTGAAATTGATGAATTGTTCGCCATAGCTTCGACTGTGAGAGCCAGCATGAATTCGGGCATTAAAATTATTATCGGAGCGGGCGCCAATTCGACCGAAGAGGCGATAAAAAAAGCTTCTCATGCAGCCGGGCTCGGACCCGATGGAATTCTTTGCGTTACTCCTTATTATAATAAACCTTCACAAAATGGATTGTATGAGCATTATAAGGCTATAGCGGCTTCTATCGGTGATACCTCCGTTATTTTATATAATGTGCCGGGGCGTACGGGATGTAATCTGACGCCGGAAGTAGTAGAAAAATTATCTCGAATACATAATATAATGGCCGTTAAAGAGGCTTCGGCTAATTTAAGCCAGATATCCGAGATTCATATAAAAGCCTGCGCGTCTTCTGAAAAAGGTTTCAGCCTTCTTTCCGGCGATGACGGGCTTACTCTTCCCATTCTTTCAATAGGCGGTTCCGGAGTTATATCGGTAACTTCAAATATAGTCCCCGCCCTCGTAAAAAAATGCGTCGCCGATTTCTTAGCGGGCGATGTCATCGGCGCGAGAGAAACTCATGAAAAATTATTTGAATTGAATAATATTCTTTTCATTGAATCAAACCCTCTGCCCGTTAAAACGGCGGCGGCTTTAATGGGATTATGCTCGGAAGAATTCAGGATGCCTTTAACCGTAATGGCTCATAAAACCCGCGCGCTATTAAGTGAAACTTTAAAAAAATATAAATTAATTTTTTGATTTGTTTCGAAGGCGATTCTCGGCTGCGGCCGGGCGCATGAAACTATCGATTTAAAAAGCGGTTTTTAAAAATGTTGATCTATCTTTTGAGCGATATCAGAATATTTGACATGATCGATATTTTGATAGTCAGTTTTATAATATACGAATTCATACTGCTAATCAAAGGTACGCGGGCGATGCAGATATTATTCGGGCTTATATTGGTTTTGCTGCCCGTTATTATTCTGCCGTGGATTCAATTAAATACGATAGTGTGGATTCTCGAACGAATACTTTCTATCGGCGTTCTTGCATTGCTGGTTTTATTTCAACCCGAATTTCGCAAAACTCTTGAAAAACTTGGTAGAAGAGGCTTTTTTAGCGGTCAGGTGTATTTAAAAGATGAAGAACTCGAAAAAATAATACTTGAAATTCAAAAAGCCGCGCTTTCGCTTTCAAAAGATAAAATCGGCGCGATAATTGTTATATCACGCGAAACCGCTCTCGAAGACTATGTCGAATCGGGAACGCTTATTAAAGGCATTGTTTCCGCGGAGTTGCTGCAAAATATTTTTTATCCCAAATCGCCGCTGCATGATGGCGCGGTTATTATTTCCAACGATACGATCGACGCGGCCGGCTGCATTCTTCCGCTTACCGATAATCCTAAATTACAGCAGGATCTTGGCACGCGTCACCGTGCCGCGATAGGCATCACTGAAACGTCAGATGCTATATCCGTCATAGTTTCTGAAGAAACGGGCATTATTTCGATAGCGTCCAATGGTATTATAAATAGAAAACTTGACGGCGAAGAACTCAGCCGCAATTTAAGGAGAATGTTGAGTTCGCCACGGAATAAGCCGCTTTTTAAGGCGAGAATTTAAAACGGCGGAATATGTTATGAAATATTTTGTATTCGAAAATTTTTCTTTGAGATTGCTATCGGTTGTGGTGGCTGTGATAGCATGGTTTTACGTTAATATAATAGTTAATCCGATAGTAGAACGGCAGTTCGATGTTGAAATTGCGCTTACCGATAAGCGCGGTGATTGTATTTATAAAAATTTAACGCAAAAAGTGAGTATTTTTATAAAAGGCGGCCGCCGTGAAATAATTGAAAATTATTATCCGGTTAAGTCAAAACTTGTAGCGACGGCGAACGTCGCTAAAGCGCTTTCTGATACGGTGAATAAAATACCGGTCAACGTCGTATTGCCGCGCGGCCTTGAACTTGTAAAAACCGAGCCGCGCGAAATTGAAATAACGCCGGTATTGATAAGCGAGCATACCGTAGAGGTGAATGTTATTCTTCAGGGCGCGGTTAAGCAGGGATATTATGTTAAAAGTACGGAAGCCGTTCCGGATGCCGTAGTTATAAAAGGCCCTTTAAAAATAATAAGCGGAATTAAGCAGATATTGGCGCCGGTGAATATAGCTAATCTTGATACAGGCATCAATATCAAGCATCTTCTGACTATAGTCGAACTCGCGGCGTCAAACGATAACTCCGATGTTTCTATATCGCCGAAAGAAACGGAAATAAAAGTCGATATCCAGCCGCTGCCATCGAAACAGGTCAATATAGTCGCTCAAATATCCGGCAAAGTGGCCCGCGGATATAAAATTGGCGCTATTTTATGCGATCCGCAGACTATTCTTATAAAAGGTCCGGCTAAAATTATAGAAGGCGTCAATGAAATATTGACCGAACCGGTCGATGTTACCAATATAAAATCGGGGCTTGTGCAAAACGTTAATCTGCATATATCTTCCGATTGCGGTTTTGCGGTCGAAAATAAGCCTGTTTCTATAACCATAGCGCTTCAACCTGTATATAAAAATCAAAAGTTTAACAGAGTAAAAATCAATCCGCCGTCGGTAGGCGCTGAATATGAAATAGTTTTAGAAAAGGAATATATCGATATATTGGCCAGTGCGCCGCTCGTGGCTATAGAAGAGCTTGGAACGACCGGAATTAATCTTGATTCTAAGATAATTGAAAGGCATGATTCGGAAGCGGGTACTGGCAGCGTAACTCTCGAACTTTTTATAAAAGATGAAAGTTCGCCTGTAGAAATAAAGCCTTCGCAGATTAAAGCTTATATTAAATTAAAATAGTAAGGAGTATAAATGGCTGATTTTACTTTAGATGATTTGATAAGTAAAAATAAAATAATTCAAAAAAATGCCATTGATTATTTTTCGGCTAATTGCAGTGAAGAACAGCTTGCTGCTATAAATAAAATGTTCGATGCGAACCCAAAATCCGAGGCTGGTTTTATATATGCGATAGTTCTGGGCCGCAATGGTAATAAAGATGCTATCGATAAAATGATATTATATCTTCAGAATAAAAATTATATACCTTTAAAAGGTAATTACGATTTCCGTTATAATCACTAAAAGGATGAAACGGAGAGGTTTATGGAAAGAACTGTTCCCAGGATAGCTTCAGAAGAAATCGAACTTTATTTACGTAC
>CAYQWL010000024.1:0-31826 GCA_964421195.1 uncultured bacterium
AACCGGACATTTCAACTTAAATAAAAACCGGACATTTTAACTTTAACTTGACAAAAATAAAAAAAAAGATTGACATATGGGAATTAATATGTTACAATAATATTGCTTTGAACAGTTAATTGTGTTCGGTTTGACAGATGAATAGCTCCGACAGTAATCTGCTTCACGGCAGGTTGACAGAAGGACAAAAAACCTAAAAAGGCAGGCGACCTTCGCATGCGGAGGAAAGCCGATTTCACGAATGACAAACTTTAAGGTACAGAATGACGGATAATTAAAATTTAACGCAAGTTGAGCTTTATACCCATCGTTTGAAGTACGAAAAAGTAATGTAGGCGAAGGCCAAACAGCTTTGTGAAGGGGAAAGCCTTAAAAGGTAAAACTACTAAGATGGCACGGCGCGTTAATAAACGATTAACCATATTGTTATTTCGCGCGGCGTTTGCGAAGGATAAAAGCCATGAAAAACAGTTTAACGAAATTTTACCGGTCTCCGGTTTAAGACTCGTTAAATCCGAAGTTTAAGATGGCAGCTAAGATCGAAAGGTTTTAAGGATTTCGCGGAAGCTGAAAGCCATGAAAGTAAAACTCAGGCATGTAGCGCATGAAAAACTGCGCAAGATTTTTCGGGGTGCGAAAACCGTTAAGAGGTTTAGAAAACCTGAAAGCGGAAGGCTGCGTTGAGGCAAGACGCGGAACTACTCGAAACTTTTTATAACATGAAAGAGTAAAAAACCGTGAAGAAGGAAGCAAACGTTCCCGTAAAAGAGTACGGGCGAGAAAATCTGAATGGATAACACCGTTCAATAAAGATTTTCGACTGCCGGCGGATATGAAGAGGCAATAAAATTTTAATTAATTTCTTTGTTGTCATGACGTCGGAGGAAGTAAAAGGGCTTTTCAATTATGAGAAGACGCGTTTGCGGTTTGTGCTTGATTACTTAAAAGCAGGCAAAATGCTAAGAGAGTGATAGCTAAACATTTGTAACAAAATGTTTTAATTGGTACGTCTAATGAATACCGAAAGGCTTGAAACAGCGTATCGGGGAGGGTTAAACCAATAAGATCCTAATTAGTCGTAAGAAGAACTCTGAAAGCCTGAGTAACTGCATATAAGTGAGGTTTTCTCCGGTGACGGTTGAAAATTCTAAAAGCAGCATTCTTAATACTTCAAGACGGCAAAATTCATCTGAACGGTTCATATTTAGATGTTCAAAGCACTATATGAAATTAAAAAATTTAATAAATTAAAATAAAAAAACATCGTGAAACCGATGTTTTTTTATTTTTGATTGTTTTTTTAAAAACCTTTTTTATTATTTTTAAGATACCCTGTTTCTACGAAATTCTATTAATGCCAGGAAAGCCGGAGCTGCCTGTGATTAATATTTTTAAATTTTTAATCATACTATTTTTCAATGTAAATTTCCTTTTTATTTTTAAAATTACAAAAAAATTATAAGACGTTTTGCCTTTGCTTCTGATTTAACTGTGATATAAAATAAAAATTTAAAAATGGTTATCGGCAAACGTCTCATAATTAATTAATTGATTATTTATTTTTTCCTTCGAGCGTTTTATTAAAATTTTTAAATTTTCTTTTTTTCCATGTTCCTTTATGATAAGCATAACTTGCTATCAGCGGGATTACTGTCGTAGCTTCCGCGTAAACCATCTGCTCAAAAGTAGTATCTACTTTTCCCCATGAACAGGCTTCTTTAAGTGTAGAACTTGAGCAGGCGCCGTCTCTTACATCTGCTACGGTTATTTGTACGGCGTATTTATGCATTGGTACTTCTGCGCCAAGACATTCAGCGCATACAACGGTATCCTGAGCGAAGTTTTTAGGAACGCCGCCGCCGATCATAAATAGGCCTGATTCAGATGAGTTCATTTTTATTTTGGTTAATTCAAGAAAATCTTTTACTGAATCTATGGAAATGTATTTTTCCCCTTTTTTTATACGTTCCCATTGATGCATTACAAGCCCAAAACCGGCGCTTGAATCGGAAAATGCCGGGCAGAATACAGGCACGCCTTTTTCATAAGCTATTCGTACGAGGGAATCATTTTTTTTACCATAATGTTTTAAATATTTTCCCATTTCCATTATAAATTCCCTTGAAGAATATATACCGGGTTTCATCTGATCAGCTATCGATTTTATGGTTGAATCGCATATTTTAAGTTCATCTTCGTTTATGTAAGTATCGTATATTCTATCTATTCCTATTTCATGAAGTTTTTGGTCGTCGGTGAAAGGCGTGCCTTTGTAGTGGCTGAATCCGAGGCCTTCGAAAAAATCCATATCGACTATCGATGCTCCTGTCGCAACTACAGCGTCCACCATGTTATTTTCGACGAGGTCGTAATAAATTTTCATGCAGCCGCCGGCGCCTGTGCTTCCCGCCAGCGTCAGAATAATTGTGCAGTTTTTTTCTGAAAGCATTTTATTAAATATATCTGCCGCACGCCATGTATCCCTGGAAGTAAAGGACATATTTTTCATCGATTCAATTACGGGCGTTGAATCGACTTTTTTTATGTCGAAGTGCTTAATTTTATCGCTTAATATGCACTTTTTTTTGAGCTTCATTTTAATTATTCCTTTCTTTTATACCTGTGGATTATTATTTAAAAATTTAGAATTTAAGATCTTCTGGTATATTTTGTGTGAAGTAATTCATGTGATTTATGTCCGAGCGGCCCTTCGGTTAAAAATTCTTTATATAATATTTTTATTTCAGGGTTTTCGTGTGACTTTCTGATAGAAAGCGATTCGTCTTCTTCGTATATAGCTTGCATGCGCTGGTTTCTAATGTCCATACTGGTCGGTATTGGCTGACCGCCGCCGCCGAGACATCCGCCCGGGCAGGCCATAACTTCTATGAAGTGATAAGCGCATTCGCCGGCCTTTGTTTTTTTGATTATGGTTTCGGCATTAGCAAGACCGTGAGCTATAGCTACTTTTAATTCGACTCCTTCAAGAAAATCCCATTCTTTTTTAACATTTTCAAGTTTAAGCGAGGCTTCTTTAACGCCCTGCATACCGCGTACGGGAATTATATTAAGGTTTTTAAAAGGTACTTCACGGCCTGTAATTATTTCGTATGCCGTTCTTATAGCGGCTTCCATGACGCCGCCGGTAGCGCCGAATATTACGGCTGCGCCGCTATGTTCGCCGAGAAGGCTGTCGCATTTACTTTCTTCGATTTTATTAAAATCGATTCCGGCCTGTTTTATCATTTGCGCCAGTTCACGCGTGGTCAGAACGTAATCGACGTCTTTAAATCCGCTTGAACGCATTTCCGGCCTATCGGCCTCGAATTTTTTCGCGGTACATGGCATTATTGAAACGCTTATTATTTTTTTTGGATCTACTCCTGCTTTTTTTGAATAATAAGTTTTTGCTAATGCGCCGAACATTTGTTGAGGTGATTTGCAGGTTGAAAGGTGGTCGAGCATATCTGGATGTTCGTGTTCTATAAATTTTATCCATCCTGGAGAACATGAAGTGAACATCGGCAGCGCGGTATTTTTATTTTCTTTAATAATAGATTTTAATCTGGTTAAAAGTTCTGTGCCTTCTTCCATAATAGTGAGATCGGCCGTAAAATTTGTATCGAAAACAACGTCGAATCCAATTTTTTTTAGAGCGGAAACCATTTTTCCAGTTACTCGTTCACCGGCGTCAAAGCCAAAATATTCGCCAAGACCCACGCGTACAGCCGGAGCGGTTTGTACGACTACGTGTTTTTCAGGATCGTTCAGGGCGTTCCATACTTCTTCTACATAATTTATTTCAGTAAGCGCTCCCGTCGGGCATCGGTTTACGCATTGCCCGCAATTCGTGCATATTACCGCGGCCATGGGCATATTAAAGAAAGTTTCTATTGCCGCTTTTTCACCTTTGTGGGCCATTGTGAGCGCGCCTACTTTTTGAATTTCGGCGCATGTTCTTACGCATCGCTGACATTTGATACATTTTCCATCATCTTTTTGAATAGCTTGTGAAGAGCGGTCTATAACTGAAACTGATGAAATATTTAAAAAAGGATTTTCAGATGAAGCATATTCAAATGAAAGATTTTGTAATTCACAATTACCGTTTTTATAGCAGCGCGTACATTCTCCCGCGTGCTCGGATAAAAGAAGATTAATTATAGTTTTTCTTGCGGCCCTTACTTTTTCACTGTTAGTTTTTATTTTCATTCCGGCTGAAACCGGTGTGCAACATGATGCCTGTAGTGTTTTCAGGCCTTCTACTTCTACGACGCATACTCTGCAATTTCCCGCCACGCATAAATCATCGTGATGACATAGTGTTGGAATTTTTATACCGGCTTTTTCAGCCGCTTCGAGTATCGTTATAGATTCCGCTACGACGATCGGGCATCCATTAATAGTTATTTCGATTTCCTTCATTATTATCGCCTCCATATCTATTATAAAGTAATTATGATTTTAATAATTAATATATGATTTCTTCCATAAAATTATCTACTATAGAATTAAACGCATTTGGCACGGATTGTCCAAGACCGCATTTTGAAGCGATACGCATTGTATTGCCAAGTTTTTTAAGTTCATTTATATAATTTGCTTTAACGTTTTTTTGTTTTATAGCTTCGATACCGCGTTTCATTTGAATGCATCCCAGACGGCAGGGCGTGCATTGGCCGCATGATTCTTCACAGAAAAAGTTGAGATAATTGTGAAGAACATTATACATGGAACGTTCGCTGTTAAAAAGCATCATTGATCCTCCAGTAGGAATTCCTTCGAATCCTATTATGGTTTCTTTGAATTTTTTCCTCGGCACGCAAAAACCGGATGCACCGCCCACCTGAACGGCTTTAGTATCTCCGTCGCCGAATATTTCAACGAATTCGTCGAGCTTCATACCCAGTTCGAGTTCATAAATTCCGGCAACTGGAGTATCGCCTGACACGCTGAATACTTTTGCTCCTTTTGAATCATGCGTTCCGAGATCAAAGAATTTTTGAGGTCCTATTTCCATTATAATTCCCGTATATACAAGCGTTTCGACGTTATTTACGACCGTGGGACAGCCGAGGTAACCTTCTGAAACTGGAAACGGCGGTTTATTGCGAGGTTCGCCGCGCCGGCCTTCCATCGATTCAATCAGGGCTGTTTCTTCACCGCATATATAAGCTCCGCTGCCTGAAAAAAGAGATATATTGAATTTAAAAATATCTTTGATTGATTTATTAAATTCGTCGATTTTTTTATTGAGTTCGGATATCATAAAATTATATTCGCCGCGAAGGTATAAAAATCCTTTATCTGCGCCGATCGCTAATGCGCATATAGCCATGCCGAGAAATATTTTTTCTGGAACTTTTTCGAGAATTTCACGGTCTTTAAAAGTTCCCGGTTCGCCTTCGTCAGCGTTACATATTATATATTTTTGTGAAGCGTTTTTTTCACATGCGATTTTCCATTTTAAAGCAGTATTAAATCCCGCGCCGCCCCGGCCTCGCAGCCCGGAGGCAAATATTTTTTTAATTATTTGATCGGGGCCTTCGGATATAGCGTTTTTTAAAACTTTAATATAGTCGCAATTTTTAAATATCATATTTACTTTAGCCAGCATTTTATTAAGTTTTTCTGTTTTATTCGTCATTTAATTTACTCCTTTCCTATATATTTTTCTATTGCCGATATAGCTTCAGCCGGGTTTAATTCAGTATAGATATCGTCGTTTATAAGCATTACGGGGCCTTTGTGGCAGTGGCCGAGGCAGTTGGTTTCCAGAAGGGAAAACATGCCGTCGTTAGTTGTTTCACCGGTTTTGATGCCGAGTTTTTTTTCAATGGCATCTATGATCGATTGTTTTTTCTTCATTTCACATGATATTGTGCGGCAGACTCTTATTACATGTTTTCCGAGTTTAACCGGTTCGAGAAAAGAATAAAAAGAAGCGACGCCGTAAGCGTCCGCGGCGGATATTCCGAGAGCTTTTGAAATTTCTTTTAATTTATAAGCGTCTAAATTTCCTGTTTCTCGTTTTATGGTTTGAAGGATTGGAAGCAGCGCTTCCCTTGCAGTACCGTATTTATCGATAGTTTTTTTTATCGTCGATGAAATATTATTCATTTTTCCCCTCCTGTTTTTAATTATTGCCTTTTAATAAAACTGGTTTCATGTATTTTTCAACCAGTTCGATTAATTTTTCAGACGTTATTGGTTTTTCGAAAAATTCATTTGCGGCCATAAAATTTGAATCGGCCTCCGAAGAATAATTCATATTGAGTTCCCTGTTAATCGACGAAATCATTATTATGGGTGTTTCAGACCATTTTTTATATTCACCCTGTTTTGAGCGAAGAGTGTAAGATAGCGAAAAACCGTCTGAAGGCGTTTTCATCATGATATCGAGAAATATTAACTGTGGATCGAATGATTTGATTTTTTCGAGCGCTTCCTGCGCGTTAGAAGCTGAGCTTACGATAAATTTCCTTGCGGCCAGAATGGTTTTCATGGCATCGACGACATCGTTATCGTCGTCAACGATAAGGATTCTGAAAGACATATTTATCCCTCCTGTTTTTATGATATGATTTCAAAAAGTCATAATATAATACCGCAGGCAAAGCGTTTTATTTTTAAATAAGCGCATTTGCAAAGCGTTATAATGACCAATCGAAATTGATTATATTAAATTGTCGTGTTTAGAACTTACCGGATAACCGGATGAATAAAGAAAATAGAAAAATTAGAAAAGAGTAATATAATAATTAACTGGCTGTAGTGGAGAATTTTTGAAAAGATATTTTCGTTTGAACTTTTATCGTAAATAGATAACGGCGTTTCATGTACGTGTTTTTTTTTGAATGAAATTAGACATGATCGGTTTTCACGGGACATAGTTCAACCTCCGTTCAGAAATAGGCAGGTTATTTATTTAAAAGCGCTATTATTAAGGCAAATAAATATTATCAGATTATGAAAAAAATGTCAAGTAATTAAAATTAACTTAAATTCGCCTGCCAATCGATATTTTTTGAACGGGTTAATAATTGAATGGCTTCTATATTAACGTATTATAAAAATTTTCCGAATAAAAAATAATGATTAAGAACTTATCTTTAAATAAAACTTAACATGATAAATTTACAATTTAATGCGTGTTCTCGAACTTTAAAATCAAAAAAATTCTTATTTACGAATAAGTTCTTAATTTACTAATTTTTCTGGATTTTAATATTACCGACATTGTTTTTGACTGTAATAACGGGTGAATCATCTGTAAAATTAGAATTTTCAAAGGCGTTAGACACATTGCCGATACTGCTTTTTATGTTTATTTTAGGCGCTGATGATTCGGGTATGATTAATTTTATATTGCCGAGATTGCTCGATATTTGATGAGTGGATTTATTTTTTATTGCGGAATAATTCACTTTTACATTACCGGTATTTGATACAATATTTGATTCAGTGTTTATTGATGTTTTATATAAAGATATATTGCCGATATTTGATTCGCATTTTAAAATATCAGCGTTTATTATGTTGATTTTAATATTACCGGTAAAACTTTTTAGCGAAGAATTGTTTGATTCGATATTATCCGCGTCGATATTTCCATTTGAAATTTTTACCGCGAATTCCGATGATTTAATATTATTTGCAGTTATATTGCCATTTGCGCCGGTTAATGTAAGTTTACCGTTATTCATATTTTCAAGAGATACATTTTCGTTTTTTACTTCAATTTCAGCGGTGGCGTTAATTTTAGAAATGTTTAAATTACTGTCGCCTCGAATTTCTATCCAGTTCCAGTTCCAGTTTCGTTTTTTTTCTATGGCGTCAGTTTCAATACGGCAGGCTAATGAAGATGGAATTTTAATTATTATTTTTAATTCTGGAAATGTGTAATAGCTTCTACCCGCGTTTTTTGGAGAAACTATAAAAAACATTTTTCCTTCGGGCGTCATGTCGATTTTAACGTCTATATCTTTTGAATGTTCCCGCGCGGCGTCTTCAGACGGGCCATACGCGGTTTTTATTATATCGATTTGTATGGTGTCAGAGTTATCCGCGCCGGAAATGTCGATGTTTTTGTCGAAAACGATTGTATTGTTGTCTTTTTCATTAAATATCATATTAATTGATGATTCAGGAGCTTTGAATTCGAAATGTTCCGTGGAATCTCCAGAATATTTTGTGTATTTATTAAAATGCCCGAATACCATCGATATTCCTATTAGTGAAGCTACGGCGGCGAATATGTACACATTTCTGGTGCCTATTTTGAGAAAGCCTCTGCTAAAGTGTGCCTGCATTATGAAATTGATTAATAGCGCAAGTACTGAAACGCTTAATATAAGGCCGAAAAATCCGAGCAGGAAATTTGGCGTAGCGCCAAAAATAAAGTTGGTTAAAGGAAATTGAAATAACAATCCGCCGCCTGTAAGGGCGTTAAAAGACGCTAAAGCGCTCATGGCAAAAGTTATCAGTAATGGAATATAAATAATGCACATGAATAATAAAAAAATAGCCCGGACGGATGAAACTATAAAATCTACCCCGGCGCTTTTCCCTCCCGCTTTAGCCTGGATTTCATCGGGAATAAGCAGGGCGAGTACAATATAAAATAATACTCCGACGCCGCTGAAGATGAATAAAAGTCTCATTAATAAAGACGAAACGCCGAAAAAATCTGCGAAACCGCCGCAAACTCCAAAAAGCCAGCGGTCTTTAGACGAACGGCATAAAGTTTTTTGAATCGGTATGTATTTATATTTAATAGTAACTTTTTCAGCGTTTTTTTCACCCGCTTCTTCTGACGGATTTCCAAATTCAGCCACTATTTCAGCCGGTTCGCCGAGCGAATATAATATTTCGAGAACCATCTGGGCATCGACACGCTGAGTATTTGAATAATTTAATTTTTCTTTTAACGCAATTTCGATATGTTCGTTTAGTGATTCGATTAATTCAGCGATATCCTCCGCCGGATAACTTTCTCCTTCTTTTTTTATGCTTTTATAAAAATTTTCAAGAGTTTTTTGCGCTTCGGCGGTGAATGAATAATAATCATTTAAATTTCTCATTATCGGCCTCCTATGATATTACTTAATCCTGAATTAATTTTACGCCATTCATTTAAAAGTTCTTCCATTATTTCTCTGCCTTTTTTGCTTATGGTATAATATTTACGAGGCGGGCCCTTATCAGATTCTTCCCATTTATAAACAATGAGGTCTTCGTTTTTTAATCTCGTCAGTAAAGGATAAATAGTTCCTTCGGAAGTGGCGAGCGAACCGTCTTTTAAAATTTCAACGATATCATATCCGTAACGCTCCCTGCCGGATATTATTTTAAGAACAGCCAGTTCCAGAACGCCTTTTTTAAGCTCTTTAATTTTGTTTTTGATTAGAATATCATTGTCGTTCATGTTACTATGTACCTCAAAGTTATATGTGTTCTATAGTACATTGTATCACATAGTACTTTAAATGTCAAGAGTATTCTGAAAAAAAATCGCCGGGCCCATAAATGGGCTCCGGCGATAATTTAAGGCATATTATGATAAATTTATTTTAATACACCGGTTCTATATTTTGTTTCCAGTATTCAAGCAATGTCAGTTCCATATTTTGTTTCGAATCTTTAACATTGATTATCGGCATTTGAACCGCGAGCGGTAAAAAAACCGGGTCATTAGAAGCGGGAGATATAAGCGCGTCGGTTTCGCGTTGTATATTATATCTATAAGGATCCATGTTGCCGAAGAAATATTCTTTGAACCGTTTTTTCTGCGACGCGGTTGCGCCGTATGAGCGGTCGGCCGTTTGCGCTATGGAGGTATCTACAGGCACCCAGCCGTAGTTTGGCAGATAAAATTCAGCCCAGAAGTGAGGGCCGGCGAAACCTGGCACAAGCTGATAACCGCCCGATGATTTAGCGGGTATTCCGATAGCGCGGCACAGCGCGGCAAAATATATGCTCTGAGCGCCGCAGTCGCCGTAGCCACGTTCGTGGACAAATATCGATTCGGGTTTTTCGAGCACGCACAGCGCCAGATGCGGCATAAAACTATACTTTATATTTTCGACTACATAGTCATATATTTTTTTCGCGGCTAAGTAAGGATTTTTTTCGCCCGCGGTGATTTCTTCAGCTTTAGCTTTTATAGCCGGCGTTATGGCCGTGTTTTTATTGTCGCGCGTATATTTTTTATAAAGCGGGCTTTCAATATCGTATTCGCCACAATTAGCGGGATTAATTATGAACCGTTGTTCATAGCGTTTGAACATAAATTTAATTTCTATTTCGAGATCGTTTTTTAATTTATCGAGCGGCACTTCGAAATATGCGAGCGCTATATCGGTATCGGTTTTTGGAAGTGATTTTAAATATTTTTGCGGGCTGAACGATATGAAACGTACGTCCGTTTGCGCCGAACTGATTATGGGCATCGGAAACCACATCTGTAAAAGTCCAGTTTCGGGAAGTTTTTTACGCGGTACTTTAAGAATTTGAGTTCCGAGAAAGTCGATAGGATTAATATTCGTAATGGACGGGTCAGGTTTGAATCCGGCGTCTTTCGGCCTATATATAATGTCGTAAAGTTTGCCGAAAAAAGCTTTATCTTTCGATTTGCTTACTCTATTGTATAAATTGTCGTCGCGAAAAAGCAGATTAGCGGTAAAAGTTTCCTGATAATAAGGCTTTCCGTCTATCAAAATATAATCGTCGATTTTATTCGATTCAAACCATGAATTACGTTCTTTTTCGTCGATCATCGGAAGGGTTTTTGCAAGATTTTTTTTGGCTTCTTTTATGCCGAGAGGATAGGATATTAATATTTTTTCGATCTGTTTGATGCGGCGGTTAGATTTTATTATTAAATCGTCGTTTTTTTCACGTTTAGCTTCTCTCGCGGCGCGTTCATACATTTTAACCGCTTTAAAGTAAGAAGCTTTTTTTTCAAGATTACCCGCTTTTTCGAATGAATCTATCGAAGCGGCAAAAGAAGGCAAGCCGGCCGAAAGTAAGAAAACCGAAAGAATAAAGATACCAATAGTTTTTTTAAAGATACCCGTTAACTTCATAAAGACCTCCTGATTTATTTGTTCAGACGGCCCGCGCCGCCTATTTTGTGGATATTATATTGTTTCATCCCCGCCATGTGAAAGGCTGTTTTCCGAGCCAGAAAGAATATCGCCGGCAATTTTTTGAATATCGTCATATACCTGTTTGTTATCTATGTTTTCCGACCATTTAATTGAGTCGAAAACATTTGCAGGAGCCGATTTTAAAATGTTAACGATTGCTAAGGGATCTATTCCGGCTTCTTTTTGTTTAGCTTCATTTAAAATATCAGGCCAGTAAATTTTTTTGTTTTTGGCTATTATCCATATATCTACGAGGTCCTTAGCCTCTAATCTTGTTATGGCCGATATCTTATTGGATAGTATATTTCTAAGGCTGTCAACTTTTCCAAGTGTTTCATTATATATAAATTCTCCGAAACGGGCTTCCACATCATTTATAATATCGATTTTTAAAGTTATTTCTTTATCGTCTATGTTTCGGACACAAAATAACTGCATGTAATCGGTGAATTTTTTAACGCTTGAAAAGTTAATTTTATAATTTTCAGTTTTTTGATTAATTTCGATAGCTGAAAATAAAAATTGACTGTATTCATCAAAAATTTCAGAGTTGTTAATGAATAAATCAAGATCGTCAGAAAATCTCTTATTGTAATAAGCTCTGCTTAATGCGGTTCCACCGCCGAGATAAAACGGTGCGCCCGATTGTTTTACGATACGAAGAATTCCATTCTGAAACGGGTAAAGGTTCTGAGTGTAATATTTTTCGTACGAAATCATAATTATTCCTTAAATCGATATTTCTAATGCCGTTTATTATTTCGGTCGTTAATTTTTCTTTTATAAAATCGAGCCCGAATAACTTAATTAAATCATACCAGTAAAGCCTTTCAAGTGCCCGGATAAACGCTTTGCTAAAGTCGAAATGACCGATGGCGCTGATTTCACCGCATATTACCAGGTAAAATCGATAGGCGTCAATATTATAATCCCATAAAACAGGCTTAAGTATATTAGTTATTTCTGTTATATCGTTTTTATCTATTTTTTTCATTAGTATTTCTGCCGTTAATCTGGATTATTATAAGGGCTTAGTTATATTTTGAATTTTTTATATACCGTTCGTATATATGCTTTATAACATATATTTTTTTATAATCACGGATTTTATTATATCATGTTTGTCAGCGCATTACAATAATATTCTTAACTTAGCTTATATTGGCTTATATTATCTTGACTTTAAAATAAATTTAAGTTAAAATAAAAAGATTCTTTAGACTATACTTATATGCTATCATAAGGAGAATGTATGAAGTGTATGAATAGACTATATAAAATAAATTAAATATAGGAGATTCAGATATGAATAAATTCGTTAATAAAATTATAAACGTAATATTAAAAGTTAATGATAATTTTAATTTAAATAAAGGCGGTTTAATCATAACCTTTTATGCCTATCGTCGTTATTTATTTACGGCTGCGGCGGCGGCGGATCGTCTCATACGGGGAATTTTTACGGCGGCCAGCCGAATTTCGCGGTTAAATTAAATATATCGAATCGTACATATTCTCAAACTTATGTAAGTATTCCGGCTAACGCGGTTGGAAAAGTTAAGATAGACGTTATAAGCGTTAAATCGCAAAAAGAAA
Source organism: uncultured bacterium (assembly GCA_964421195.1). GTDB lineage: Bacteria > Muiribacteriota > UBA9980 > UBA9980 > UBA9980 > UBA9980. The sequence goes on from CAYQWL010000024.1 coordinate 12,747, forward strand.
TAGCTTCTCAGACCGTCGATTATGCGACCGGCTCGTTCGTTTTTGAAAATCAGATACCGGCCGGCGATACCTACTCGGTAGTAGTGACAGCGCGGCTTAAAGAGCGCGCTAATGATATTTATGAATCGGTCTGGCAGGGTTCTGGCGTCGTCGCCGTGTTAAACGCTGAAAATGCTTTGAAACATCCCGGTGCTAATGAAGTATCGGTAACGCTCGTTTTTAAAACTATTGAATATATTAAACTATATCCGTCCGGTATAGTTTTTGAACCGGCCCTTCCGGTTAGTGAAATAACGACTTCTACTGTGATACCGTCTTTAAAATTATCGGTTTTAGATCAATTTGGAAATATTATGACTTCTGAAAATGGTTTAATATCAGTCAGTCTTGAAAATGGTTCATTCGGTGATTCAGTGATTTCGAAAAATCTTGTCAACGGCGCGGTTTTATTTACGGATCTGGCCGTGGCGCAATTAATTCCTGATTCGTCGGGTTATGTTAAATTAAAAGCGGTTTATGGTTCGCTCGGTTCTTACAGCCAGCCAATAAAAGCCGTTGGAGCCGTAATCCCAGATGCTTCCGCGGCGGGTTATTTAACTGATGAAACGTCCGCCGCAGCGTCCGCCGCTTTTTATAAATTAAAAGCGCCGCTCGCTAATAAATTAATAAAAGCGGTATGCGGTAATAATCAATATAATATATTAACCGGTTCAGACGGTTTTTTTAGGTTTGATGTTAAAACGGATTCTGCCGAGCAGGATGTTTATTTAGAATTTATAAATTCAGCCGGCGCGGTAGTTAAATTACAGATAACCGCAGTTAAAGGAAAAACGAAATTAGCTAATATCATAATCGATAAAAATGGTGCGGCTCGTATAATCACATCTATTCTCGATATCGCTTATGACCCGTTATCTGATACTTCGATTATAAAAAAAGCCGTTGACGATGAAATTGCTTTAAAAGCTTCTTCGGGAAGCGTTGCGGGCATAAGCGGCCGCGCACTCGATATTACGTCTGATCAGCCTATTTTCGGCGCTTCGATTACTATAAGCGGCTATCCGGAACTTTCGGCTTTAACTGATGCAATGGGTAATTTTATTATAAATGCTCCCGCCGGTGTTCTTATAGAGGGTGATTACGCGCTTACATTCACCGCAAAAGGTTTTAATCCCGTTTTCAGAAATATAAATATAACTTCCGTTGAATATGGTTTTGTGATTGAATCAATTATATTTGAAGCGTCACAAAAAGTTAATTATCCTCCGTCGCTCATAATAAAATCGATTACCGGATCGTCTCAGAATATATCGATAATTTTCGATCTTTATGATCAGGAAGGCGATGTCTGCGATATTTCGGCATTTTATTCGCTTAACGGCGGTTATTCATATATATCGACTTCGAATATAGGCGGCTCGCTTTCAGGCGTTACGCCGGGTTCGAATTTAAATGCCGTATGGTTTTCGGCCTCTGATTTTTTAACTCAAGAAGCTTCGGTCAAAATTAAATTGGCGCCTCGTGATTTTCGTTCGTCCGGCCCCGCGGTTGAGTCGGAAACTTTTCAGGTGGATAACCGGATCGTCGATCCTGAAAATAATCCGCCGGTTATCATGGGAGTTATAGCTTCCGGGGAGCGCGGCGATATTTCGGTTAAATACGATTTAATAGATCAGGACGGCGATAGCTGCGCGGTCGAACTTTATTATTCATCTGATGGCGGCGTTACTTATACGCGAAGTTTTAATTATTCGCTTAACGGCGGCCGAGCGTTTCCGGGCGCCGGGCTGGAAATAATATGGAATTCACTTTCAGATTTTCAGTCTCTTGAAAAAAAGATAATGATAAAACTCGTTCCGAATGATTCGAAAAATGCAGGCACGGCCGGAGAATCAAATATATTAGAAATAAATAATATAATAAATACTCCTCCGGTTATTCAGAACTTAAACGCTTTTGGAGTTTATAAAGATATAAAGCTCGAATATGATCTTATAGAGCTCGACGGTCATTTATGCACTATTGAAGTCGCATATTCTCTTGACGGCGGGCTTAATTATTTAAATACCATAAACCTTTCGGGTGAAACTTCAAGCGTCGCCGCGGGGCAGTTTAAAACTCTTACATGGTTTTCTTATAACGATTTTTCCATAACTAATAAAAATGTATTTGTTAAATTAACGCCGTCTGATAAATATGGATATGGTACCGGGGCGATATTTGGGCCGCTTGAAATTATTAACGGGGGCGGCCGGCCTGAAATTAAAAATATGGCGGTATCAGGCGCGTCTCAAATAATCGATGTTACATACGATCTGTTTGACATAGATGCGTCGCCCGCTACAATAGAGGTTTATTATTCTCGTGACGGCGGTTTGACTTTTAATTTAACCGGGCAAATCGAAGGCGATATTCATGCGGTTATGCCTGGAACGAATAAAACTATTAAATGGAATTCTTACGGCGATTTTCACACGAGCGAGAAAAACGTGATTTTAAAATTATTGCCAATAGATGATTCTGGAGCTGGTACTGAATCGGTGTCGCTGCCGTTTGAAATAAATAATAATGTAAACCGCCCTTTTATATCGAACTTAATGGTTGGAGTCGATTCGGGCGAAGTATTGATAACTTATGATATCGATGATGCCGATGGCAGTGCATGCCAGATTGAATTTCAATATGCTACGGAAGCTTCGGGCGGTTATATTAATTCGATGTATGTAACCGGCGAAACGGCTGAAGTGTTTCCGGGTCCGGCTAAGACTTTGCTGTGGCATTCTAAAAATGATTTTACAAAAAATTATGACAGCGTTAGCGTTAAATTGATAGCATCCGACGGTAAAGGTTCTGGCGTGGAAGCCGTTTCAGGCCCGTTTAAAGTTTATAATAATTCTTCCTGCGAAGTTTTTATAAATACCATTACAGGTAATTCTCATGATATAACGCTTGATTATAACCTTCATGACGCTGAAGGCGATTCATTCGCGGTAGCGCTTTATTATTCTCGTGACGGCGGTTCCTCTTTTACAGCTACTTCTAATATAAGCGGCGATATCTTAAATATATTGCCCGCTGATAATTTAAAATTAATATGGCATTCGGCTAAAGATATGTTTAATCAGAATGCCGTCGTTATTTTAAAAATAGCCGCGCTCGATCAGAATGGCATGATTCAAAGCGAGGCGGTATCGCAATCGTTTAACGTTATTAATTATGTTCCGCCTCCAGTTATCGTTCCGTCGCTTCAAAAAGCCGAAATGATATCCGATACGAAACTCGCTCTTACTTTCAGTACGGCAGTTACCGTGGCGGATAAGCAGACGGCGCTTACTAAAATTTCTGTTAATGGATATAATTTTAATCCAGCTTATGATTCTATGGAAGTAAGTTCTAATATTATACAGATTAAAGGGTTGTCGTCAAGTTTTATAAGTCTTTTCATGATAGCTCAATCAAGCGGTATTACCGTTGATGAAAGTAATGAAGGGCTTAAATTTCAATCGGGTAATGGAATAAAAAGTTCGACGGGAACGGAAGTCGCCGTAAATTCGACCGGTTTTAATATACTGGCTGACGTTACTCCGCCTGATCCGCTTACTGAAAATAATTTATCCGCGATATGGTATAGTAATGCTGATTTATCAGTTAATTCCAGTGCAAATATTATTTTTTCCGAAAATTCATATTTTCAAGTATATACAGGTTCGACTCCGCCTGGCGCCAATACTACGCCTTTAAAAGTTACCGAATCGTCAACATACGGTATAATTTCAGGAACTCCTATCCTTGAATATTTATCGTTACAGCAGGCAGGAAATACAGTTTATTACAGGCTTTCTGATCGCGCCGGAAATTCAAACGAATGGCAGGCTGACGGCGTTATACCTGAAGCGCCGCCCGCTGAAACTTTAACATGGAGCAATGCCGCTTTAAAAGCTTTTAATGCTTCTTTAACTGATACGATAGGCGCGGAAGGCGATATTCTTAAAGTTTATGAAAATATGAGCGTTATTACCAATTATTGCGCGTCGGCTTCAAGCGCGGCGCCCGCGGGCGGCTATCCCGCTGATTCGGCGATACAATGCTCCGGTAGTTTAATAACTAATAATTATTCAGTTTACTATACTTTAGTTAATCAATCCGGGAATGAATCTGATTATACGGTGGGCGGAATGGTTCCAGGACCGCCGGATAAGGCTCTGGTAGCATCGAAATTAAAATTGAGATATAATGACACTTTTAGTAATAATGGCAATTATGAAATATATAACAATGATAATGCGAATATTTCTCTTACCGCGAGTTTAAGAATTATAATCGATGACGGCGTCGATAAAATAGTTATAGGCCGTACAAATGGCGGTATAACAATAGCTTCTGGAAGTTATGCCGGCGCGGAAGGTTATAATAATTTTGAGAGTTTAAATGCTAATGGATTAAAAACTTCTATGACTGCCGGCGGCATTTTAAAATTTTCTTATGTTAACGATGATAATGGAAATGAATCGTCTTATATTTCAGATAATACTACGCCGGGTTTTACCGATTATGTGCCGCCACGGCCTGATTATAATAATTTCAGGCCTGCCGGCGTTAATTTAAAAATACTTAATTCCAGTACAGGCACTTCAAAAGATAAAGTTCGTTTATATGAAAAAACTTCAGGCGGTGTTTATACGTTTAAAGTAAATACATCTGATTCCGGCCCATTCGAAGTTGGAACCGATGATTATGAGCTTTCATCGTCGTTTGTTGTTGCGCCAAACGGAAGCGCGTCATATACTTTTGTGGGTTTCGATTCAGGTAATGAATCGGTAATATCTAATGATACTATTCATATAGCCGGCGTTCTCGATTATTTTGAACTTGCGTTAGAATCTTCAAAGGTATATGATACTATTATAGATTTTAATGGCGTCAATACATTAACTGCGATGGATTATTATAGTCAGCCGGTTTTAGCTTTCGATGCTTCATCGAATAATGTAACTTTATCAGTTATTGACGGCGCGGATGGTACTATAACGGGTCTTGGTTCCGATGAAGATAACGTATTAAATCAATTTGAAGATTTTATAAACGGTGTGTGTGATCTTTCTGGAAAATTAAAATTTACTCCGGCTGGATATCATTATTCCACTGTTATTCAAGCCGTTTCAACGAATTCGAAAATTGGCATTGATTCAGTAATATTTTCATTGCCTTAATTTTATAAAAAAATATAAAATATAAATAGAAGTTATAAGTGAAATCAGGTTAAATAATGAACGATATTATTTCTTTTAATTTTAAAAGCATACCCGAAAATGTTAACGCGAACGATATTTTTTTAATATTTTATAATAAAAAATTGTTTGTAAAAAAAAAATCTAATTCATTAGAATTAATTCAATTTTCAGATATTTTTAATTTTATTAGCAAATTAAAAATAAATACTGTTTTTCATGTAAATAAAGATTCCGGCCGTGATTATTATTGCATTGATATCGGCGATAATGTGCCTGAATATTCGGAATGCGGCGCTGAATTTTATGATTTAAGAAGTATAATAAACTTTTTCAGTCCGGCGCAGTTTAAATTAGCTTCAACCGCCGCGCAATTTATATACTGGGAAAAAACCTCGAAATTTTGCGGTGAATGCGGCGCTTTAAATGAATTTTCAACTTCGGATCGGGCCCGTTTTTGTCCGCGCTGTAATAAAAATTACTATCCTGTAATTACCCCGGCGATTATAACCGCGGTTATGAAAGAAAAAAAAATACTTCTCGCTCATAATAAAAATTTCGCCGCCGGTATTTACAGCCTTATCGCGGGTTTTGTGGAACCCGGCGAAAGTCTTGAAGAATGCGTGCGGCGTGAAGTTCTGGAAGAAACCGGAATTTTAGTTAAAGAAGTAAAATATATAAAAAGCCAGAGCTGGCCTTTTCCAGGTAATATAATGATCGGATTTTATGCGTCGTATGAAAGCGGAGAAATCAAACCGGACGGTTCTGAAATAACCCGCGCCGCCTGGTTTGATAAAAATTCTCTTCCGCCGCTTCCCGCGCCCGGAAGCCTTTCTCGAAGTATCATAGATTCAGTATTTTCGGATTTTTATTAAATTCGTTTTTTTCGTTAAAATTGGTTTTAATCCCGAAAACGTTCCTGAAGGCTATGTTTGCGGGGTTATGTTTTATTTGATTGGTTTATTTACGGCAATCTGGCCGAAATAAAATTCAAAAAATGAATTACTTAAGTTTTGCACCTGAAAACCATTATATGCCGTTTTTCAAAAAAACTTTTTTCCAACTTTTTTCAATTTTACGCATCTTATATGTGGAGGTCGTAAATAATGAAAAAAGATAAAACATATCCGGCTGGTTATAAAGAAAACACGGCAGCCGTTTTCGAAAAACTTGTAGAAAGTCGATACAATAAAATACTTTACTACTGCGTAAAAAAAACGAGAAACGTTCATCTTGCTGAAGAACTCACGCAGGAAACTTTTCTCAAGGCTTTTATAAATTTCGAAAAACTCGCCAATAAAGAAGTCTTCGATTCATGGCTTTTCAGCATCTGCAAAAACGAAATTCTGCTTAAAATAAGATCTGACATTAAATATAACGAAGCGATAAATTCCTTTGCCTTTTCGTTAAAAATTGACGCTAACTATAAAAACGGTTCGAATGAATTATACGAAAAACTTCACGCCGCGCTTTCCGTCCTTGAGGAAAAGCACGGTGAAATGATAAATTTGAAATATTTTTGCGGATTTCGAATAAAACAAATAGCGGCGCTGACCGGCGTAGAAGAAAAGCTTATAAAAAGCAGGCTCTACGAAGCCAGAAATAAATTATCTTCGTTCATGAACAATAAAATAAAAATTTCCGGCCTCCAAAAATTTTATTTTAAAAGGAGACAGGCAGTTATGGACAAAATCAAATTAACCGAAACGGGCGCTCATGTTTTTTCAAGGCTTTCATTAAAAACTCAGAGAGAATTGTTAAATTTAGCGTATGACAATCATAAATTCAGTGAAACGACGCTCGTTGAAATTGGCGAAACGGAAAGAGGCCGTGAATTCGTCAGGCAGTGTGGCGGAAAATTGAGCCGCGAAGAAATAGCGCTTATACTTTCATATTGCGACGAAGAAACGATCAAAAGATTGAAATGGGAAAGCATGGACAGCCATGCAAAATCATCGATAAATATAGCGATGTCACTCAAAACAATTTCGGTTAACGGGTACTTAGTAAACGGAATCGACGTGATGCTCAAAACAAACGCCGTCGAAAAAACTCTCGAATGGTACGAAAAAACACTTTGCTGGAAGGCGCATAAAGGAATGTTCGACGAAAACAACGAATGTTGTTACGGCTGCGTTACTCTCGACGAAAAAACGCCCATTACTTCCGGCACCAGAGGATTTTATGGTTTCCACATTTCTAAAGGCGAGCCTTCCTGTCAAAATTTTGGAATAACGCCTATGGTAACCGTGGACGGGCTCGAACGGCTCTATGAAATAATTAAAAAAAGCGGCTGGAAAGAATGTTCGGATATTAAAAACGAAGAATGGGGAGCTCGAACGATAACAGTAAAAGATTTCAACGGCTATTATATAGTTTTTATGGAATGGCCGCCTGAAATAAAAAACCCTTATTGCGACCAACAGTAAAATATTCAGATTATAGTTTTTATAATCTAACAAAAATCGATTTGGAGGAAAAATGAATTTAACTATCAGAAAAGAAGAACCGCGTGATTTCAGAAAAGTAGAAGAATTGACGCGAAAAGCCTTCTGGAACCTTCATTCACCAGGCTGCGATGAGCACTATCTCGTTCATACCATCAGAGATCATCAAGATTTTATTCCTGAGTTAGATCTGGTAATGGAATTAGACGCAACGATTATCGGCAATATCATGTACGCAAAATCAAAGCTGATAAGCGCTAACGGCAGCCAAAAAGATATTTTGACTTTCGGGCCGGTCAGTATTTTGCCTGAATTTCAAAGAAAAGGATTCGGAAAAAAGTTAATCGAACATTCTTTTGAAATAGCCATAAAATTGGGGTATGAAATGATAGTTATCTTCGGCAACCCCGGAAATTATCTAAGCTCAGGATTTAAAAGCTGCAAAAGATTTAACATAAGCATGGGTAATAATATATTCCCGACCGCAATGTTAGTCAAGGGATTAGTCGAAAAAGGCCCCTATACAGAAAAATGGACCTATCATGAAAGCCCGGCTTATAATATAGATAAAGCTAAAGCTGAATTGTTCGACGCGGAATTCGAACCGATGAAAAAAGAATCCAGGCCAGGTCATGAAGAATTTTTCATACTCAGTAATTCCAGGATAATTACTGATTAAATACTAAAATTAACTACTAAAGTTATCTATTGTAAAAAATATAATTATGTTTTGTTGCCGGCCTTCAAATTGTAATTAATTAATTTCACTTACTATAATTTATTATCTCTTTTAATCCCGCAAACGAGCCTGAAGGCAAGTTTGCGGGATTATGTTTTATCCGGTTGAGCTTTTTGTGGCGGTTCAGCCGGGAGAAGATTCTAAAAATGAATTAAATTAAAGAACTTCCGCGGTACCGGCGCCGGCCGTATATGTAACGGCCGCACTGGCATTCGCGGCGCCTGTTAAAGTTGAGCTCGCTGCATTAACTATGGTAATATTTTTTGCCGGCGAAACAGTAGCACAGGTTGTAGCATTTAAAGTAGCGTGAATTTCACCACCGGCCGCAATAGTTATCGTTGAAGCAGTGGTTGTAGCCGTACGTGCAATTGTAGCTAAATTAAGTGAACCGCCCGTACCTAATATACCTTTTTCGCCTATAATTATACGAGCGCCGACTATGTCAGCAATAGTTAACATACGGGTTGCGGCAGTTTGTAATACTTTACCGCCGCCAGTCGAACCAATGGTTAATAAGTTAATAGGATCAGCGTCGGCCTGCATATCAAGTAATGTAATTTGAGCGACTTTTGCAATATCATATGTCGTGTGGCCAATAACGCTTATAGCGACGGTTGAACTGTATGCTTTAAGATTAAGTAAAGCGACGGTTATATTACCAGTTTGATCATCTTTACCTATACGTAATGCTGTAACAATCGTTTTGTTACCAGCCGCGCCTTCTATATTCAGGGCCGTGACGTCGGCTTGAATATTAACGGCGCCTACCGTGAACGCAGATGCTTGACCGGTTTTACCTATGTTAAGAGCTGCCGTTACGGCGCCTGTAATGTTAAGAGTATTTACGGCAGCATCTACCGTCGCAGTTGCAACGCCCGCTAAATTAATTACAACCGCGCCGCTTACCGATGCTAAAGTTTTGCCGGTAGCGGTGACGGTAGTATCCGCAGTCGCAGTAATATTAAACGTCGTAGCCGTTACGCCTGCGATATCGACGATACCGCGATCTATCGTTAACGAAGATAACGTGCCGGTGCTTGTAAGCGTCAACTTATTAGTCGCATGGCCTTTTACAGCGTTTACAGCAGTGGTCAAACTACCGAGAGCAAGAGTTTTATCAATCGCAACCGCGCTCTGATCGATATTTGTAATCGTAAGATTGCCCGCGGTTGCAAGAGCGTTTGTAATAGTTCCAGCCGTGCCGAGCGTTAAGGTAGTAATTGTAGCGGCTGCAGGTGCGGAAAGCGTACCGATCGTGCCATTATTTGTCAATGCGGTAATTGTGCCGCTGTTAGCAAGCGTCGTAACTGTGCCTGTATTAGTGAGCGCCGTAAGCGTAGTTGCTGCCGATATAGTTATGTTATTAAATGTTTTAGCTGCCGTTGCTGCTAATGTGCCGGCGATTGAACCGGCTTTAGTAATGGTTATTACGCCGGCGCTTCCATCGCCCGCATTAGTCAAAGTTACTACCTCAGATACGGCTATATCAGCGATCGTTACATTTTTATTATCGATATCGAGCGTTAAGCTGCCGTTAGCTGTCAAAGACGAGGGCGCCGCGCCTAATTTTAAGGCTCCGGTCAAATCCGCGCCGACCGTTATAGCGCCGGTGGTAGTTATGGTTGAATCATGCGAAAGAGCTGTAATCGTAACGGCTTTTGCTCCGGTATCGACACTTGCTGCCGCGGTAGCAGAAACATTAAGCGTCGTAGCCGTTACGCCTGAAATGTCTACGCCGCCGCGATCTATCGTTAATGAAGCTAACGTGCCGGTGCTCGTAAGCGTCAACTTATTAGTCGTATGGCCTTTTACAGCGGTTACAGCGGTAGTCAAACTACCGAGAGCAAGAGTTTTATCAGCTGCAACCGCGCTCTGATCTATATTTGTGATAGTAAGATTCGCGCCGGTCGCAAGCGCATTTGTGATCGCTCCCGCCGTACCCAGAGTAAGCGTGCCGAGCGTCGCGGCGGAAGCTGCCGCTATCGTGCCTATCGTGCCGTTATTAGTTAGCGTAGTTATCGTCGTGCCGCCGATTGTCAGAGTAGTTAAGGTTTTACCGGCATTGATCATTAAAGACGCCAGAATCGCTTTATTATTAGTTAAAGAAGTAATGGCGTCTGCGTTTATAATGATATCGGTAATTGTTGAATTAAATGCAGTTGATACCGCGCCGGCGGCGGAGCCGTTAATAGTAAGAGCCGTGCCGGCCTGTTGAACGGTCACGGCATTTGAACCTGGAATGGTTACGCCGCTGATTATGACCGTGCTTGCATTTCCTACAGTTATAAGGCCGGTGCCGGTTATTGTAGCTGTAAAAGCAGTATTCGCCGTAGATATTGAATTAGCGCCGGCATTAACCGTAGAAGCCGCTGTAATATTGAGTGTTCCGCCGCTTCTGCCGGATACGTCGGCATGGCCGCCTGCTATATTGGTCGTACCGGTTCCAGAGCCGGTTAATATGACTTTATTTGCATCAGTCGTTCCACCGGTTATGGTAGTCGTGCCGGTTATATTATTAGCGCCGAGAGCGACGGTTATAGGCGCATTATTAGCGCTTGTAATGCCGAGCGTTCCGGATATCGCGCCAAGATTAACCGCGGCATTGCCGCCAGCCGCGTCAACTATCGTTACATTTCCGGTAACCGCGCCTATAGTTACCGGCGATGCGCCCGTCGTAACATTGACCGTAGAAGCCGTAACCGCGCCTATATTAATCGCGGCAGCGGCATGGCCTGTAACCGAAACATTGCCGGTTATCGCGCCGAGAGTGATCGTACCCGTGCCGCTGCCTGTTATTGAAGGATTACCGGTATATGTGCCGGTTGTGATAGTGCCCGCGCCCGCGGTTATAGATAAAGCGCCGGTCGTGGCAAGATTGCCTATAGCCACATTCGCCGCGCCGCCTGTTATACTTACCGTACCTGCGGTGGCGCCGAGAGTTTGACCGATTGTAATATGGTTAGTACCGGCGCCGCCTGTTATTGAAAGCGTGCCGGTGTCAAGAGTTATATTTCCTACCGTTCTTGCGGTGGCTGAACCCGAGGTAGTATTTGTAATGGTAATTGAAGGCGAACCGGATATGTTTATAGCGCCGACATTTCCGGTAGATAAATTAAGAGTGAGAGCGCCCGCTCCAGTTTTAGTAACTGCGCCCGCTTCGGTTAGCGTAACCGTACCTGCGGTATTTGAAACGGTTAAAGCGTTATCGCCGGCGCTAATCGTTGAGGCGGCTGAAACGCTCAGAGTTCCGTCCAGATTTGAGTTGCCTGTATTGACTATGCCGCCTGTAACAGTTATATTATTTGTAAATGTTGCCGCTGCGGTTAAAACGGTCGTGCCATTAGCGGAGCCTGTTATCGAAAGCGCGGCGGCGCAATCGGCGGCTGTAAGCGCTATAGTACTTGAAGCGGCCGCTAATGAATCGTCTATAACGCTGATTTTACCGTTAGCGTCAATGGTGAATTTAATGTTATTCTGGCCGCCCATTATACTTTTAATAGTATTATTGTTTGTTACGTCGTATTCAGCGTTAGTTCCCGATGTTTTTATAGTAAGCGTATTTCCCGTCAGAGTCGCGTCGTTAATAGCGTCAAGAACCGCTACTTTTTTATAAATGCCGGCCGGCGGCGTTGTGTTATTAACGGTAAAACTGCCTCCGCCTGTCGGACCCGGCGTTACTGGATTACCGGCAATATCAGTTCCGGCTGCAAATACGACATTAGCCGCGCCGGTTCCGTTGCCTACGGTGTGAATATATCCGTATTGCGTCGAACTGGTTTTACTCATATTAACCGCTGATAAAGTATTTGCGCCGCTGATAGCTATCTGCATTACCGGAGAATCGCTTATTGGCTCATTAAATACGGCGAGTATGGTAACTTGCGTGCCTGGCGCCGCACTGCTTGAAGGTAGATAAGATAGGCTTCCCGTCGGCGCCGTATAATCTACTTTTAAAGTGACTGAAACAGAACTTGTGGTTTCGTTTCCGGCGGCGTCTATTAATTTTACTTTAACGGCTTTAGAATCGAGTTCGACCGGTATGGTGGATTGTAAACCGCCGGTTGTATTTTTACCCAGATCGAATGTAACGGCAATATCATCCGCCGCTATAGAAATATCCTGGGCTTTTATTATATCGTTTATTAAAAGCTGCGCGGTGCCGCCTGTGGCCTGGCCGGCGGTGATTGCCGCCTGCGCGGTCATATTGGTGTTCGTTGAATTTAAAGTGTTAGTTGTCACGGTGCCGCCCGCCGGCGATACGCTGACGCCAGTCGCGGATGAAGGCGCCGTATAATCCACAGTTAACACGGGGTTTCCGACGGAACTCGTCGCGTCGTTTCCGGCCGCGTCGAATAATTTAACCGATACCGTTTTAGCGTTCAGACTGACTGGTATGGTGCTCTGTAATTCGGCATTCGAAGTTTTAGCCAGATCGAATGTAACCGTAGTATCTCCGGCGGCTATTGAATAATCATGCGCTTTGACTATTCCGTCTATTAAAAGCTGAGCGCTGCCGCCTGCAGCCTGTCCGGCTGTGATAGTTGCTGCAGCGGTCATATTTGTGTTGGTAGAATTTAAGGTGTTTGCCCTTATATTTCCGCCGGCCGGCGTTATAGTTACGGAAACCGGTGCAGCCGGCGGTGTATTATCTACGGTAAAGGAGCCGCCTGATGAAGGCGCGGATGTTATTGGATTGCCCGCTAAATCTTTAGCGTTTGAAAGTGCTATTGTGGCGCTGCCATTTCCAGCGCCGACCGTATGTGAATAACTGTAATGCATTGCGTCAGATACGGTCATATTAGCGGCTTCAAGCGTATTGGCGCCGGTTATGGCTATTTTAAGAGGATGGGCGTCCGCTAAATTTTCGCTGATAACTGCGCTGATTACAAGCGTTGTTCCCTGTTTAACTGAAGCGGCTGCCGAATAGGTAATTATGGCGGTGGGAGCTATCGTATCGGTATAAGCCGCCGCCGTTGATTCATTGACCGGTCTTATATTTGATGCGGAGTTGCCGGCCTTATCGGTCGCGGCTATGGCGAAAGTTTCAATAACCGAACCTGCCGCGGAATTATCAGCGGTTATGACGCGGTTATATTTATAGCTGTAACCTGAAAATAAAATCGATGCGCCGTTAGTAACATCGTTAGCGCTTCCTTCCGCGCCGATAGTTATAGTCGGAGATGATTGCAGTTCTTTATTTGCAGTGATTTTTAAATAATAAGTGCCCGCGCTTAACCGCGGATTATTGCCGAGTGAAATAGATAAAGCGGCGTCTGAATAATATTGAATGGTGAAAGAGGGCGCGAGCCTGTCTATAACGTAGGAAGCTACGTTTATATTAGAGTTTGACATACCGGTTTTAACCGCTATTGCTTTAATAACTGCCGTGTTTCCAATTTCAATGGCGCTCGTGTATAGATAAGACGAAGCTGAAGGATTGGTCCCGTCTAAAGTGTAATAAATAAACGCTCCAGCGGTCGCACTTGTGATGGTTACGCTCCGGGTGTCGTTGTAAGTGCCGCCATCTAATGAAAATACAGGATCAGATACAGGCGGAAAATTAATGGTATATGAAGCGGTTGAAATATCGGAATCACTCATGCCGTTTTTTAAAGCAATTGCCCTGACGGTTAAATTAGAGGATATTGAAATGGCGCTGCCATACAATGTAGATGAAGCCGAAGGAATTGAACCGTCGAGAGTGTAATAAATATTGGAACCGGCGGTAGCTGAGGCGATTGTAACGCTCTGAGTCCCTTCATAAGAACCGGCAGCCGGGTTAAATACAGGCGCGGAAATTTTCTGCATAATGGTATAATCAGCGCTTGAAACAGTGGAAGCTGTCATTCCGGTTTTTACTGCAATAGCTTTGAGCGTGGTATTTGAAGTAATAGAAACCGGCGAAGTGTATTGACTGCTTAAAATGGTCGGCGTCGAACCATTGGTGGAATAAAAAATAGAGGCGCCTGATGTAGCGGATATTATAGAAACGTTCTGTGCGGATGCATAACTTCCGGCCGGCGGGTTAAATACGGGCGCAGAAACGCTATCCTGTATAACAAAAGAAGCTGAAGAAACATCGGAATCAGCCATACCGGTTTTTATAGCTATGGCTTTTAAAGTAATAGATGAAGCGATATTAATAGGGGCGGAATATATAAGCCCGTTAGATTGAGACGGCGCGCTTCCGTCGGTAGTATATTTAATGATAGCGTCAGTGGTTGCTGTAATGATTGTAACGCTCTGCGCGGATGAAAAAGTTCCTCCGGCTGGCGTAATCGATGGCGCAACGGCTTTTTCAGTGTTTATGATTATATTGGCGCTGGTTATACTTGAATTATTCATTCCAGCTTTAATAGTGATAGCTTTAATCGTTGCCGTAGAAGAAAGAATAAATGGCACGGAATAAGTCTGGCCGTATGTTTCCGAAGGATTAACACCGTCGGTAGTATATTTAATAATAGCGTCAGTTGTAGCGGTAGAAATAGCCACGCTCTGAGCGGAAGTGTAAGTTGCGGCCGGCGGAGTTATAACGGGAGCGGAAGCTTTTAAAGGCAGGGTATATGAAGCTGAAATTACGGATGAATCTGCATATCCTGATTTGAATGCGGCCGCTTTAATTACAGCGGAATTAGAAAGAGCGATAGGTGAATTATATATATTGCCGGAAATTGCCGAAGGCACGCTTCCGTCGAGCGTATATCTAATAATCGCTCCTGACGTCGCCGTGGTGATAACTACGCTGATATCATTTGAATAAACGCCGCCAGCCGGTTGAAATACGGGCGCCGCTACGGGCGAAATGGGAATTATATTTTTAACCGCATTCGATGCTGAATCGGCCGTGCTGTTTGAATTAATTGTAATATCGCCAAGTTTAACGCTCGAAGCCAATCCGTTAAGAGTTATTAACTGCTGCGCGGATGGATTTTTTAAGCTATTTAAATATGAATTTAAAAGTGATGTAGCGTTATTTATTTGATCGGGGGCGACAATTTTTTTTACGGATTCGTTAACCGCGCTCGATGAAAGAACCGCGGCGACGGCCTGAACGGCATTGGCCATCTGCGAAATATTAGCCGCGCCGCCGGCGCTGTTTTCAGCGGCTATATCTAATTCCGTTTTTACGTTCGTATAATCTTTTAAAACTATTCCGCCGCTTTGAACTTCATTTGTGGCAATATTCGTCATGGCTATATCTGAAACGCCTTTTTCAACTGCGAATAAAGCGCGGGCCGTCGTAGTTTCATTTAAATTTAAACCGTTTATAACAATTTTATTGACGGTTGATGGAATCTCATTATTTTCAGGCACGCGGCCAAGTAAATTTCTATATATTATTTTTTTACTCTGTTTATCCGCTAATATTAACATAGCATTTCTGTTATAAACCGCGGTTTGAATAACGGCTTTGAATGCGTTGCCGCCGTTTCCCGCGCCGATAGCGCCGATCTCTGAAGACGGGTTATCTTTATCTATAACTGATATAGTATAACGGCCGCCTGAAATGTCAGCGGCGTAAAGTGAAGTTCCGGAGTAAGGCGCGGCTGCGCCCGCTGGAACGGTAAATACGCCGTTTATTTCAATAAGCTTGCTTCCGTTATTAACGATGGGATTGCCGTTATTTCCCGAATCCCAGCTTCCGCCGGTAATGCCCATCGAACCCCCGCCGCCGCAGCCGTAAACTGCTGATATTACGATAATCATTAACAGCAATAACGCACCCATTTTTTTCATATACACGCGCCTCCCGTTTTATTTATATAAGTAAATAATTAGTTTATCCGCATGCTTAAATAATTTCGAAATAAAAAATTATTTAAGTAATGAATTATCAGTTAAAAATTCAATAATTTTCATGTAAACAATAAAACCGCTGACGCGCCAGAGCACCAACGGTATCCTCTTGATATTAAAATTCATCCGTGATAATATTAAGTACTCATTTAAATATTGGTAATCATCGGTTAATTTAATTATATAATCGGTTGATTACGATTATGCGATTAAACGATCAATAATTATAACCCTCCTGAAAAAGTTTAGCACAATTTTTATAATCGTGTCAAGGGAGTGAATAAATTAATAAATAATTATAGTTATTATAACTTGATTTTTTATAAACAAAATGATATAATGTTTATTAATTAAATAACAAATAACGGAGATGTTTATTATGAACTTACACGAATTGTTCTGGAACGCATCTGAAAATGATAGAAACAACGGATATATTATATTAAATACAGGATGTATGTGTCTTTTATGCGGAACTGTTTTCGAAAAAGGAATAATATATGAAAACAACGGAATATTATATGATGTGGAAAGATATACTGCCGTCCATATTGAAAAAGAGCACGGTTCGGTTTTTGATTATATAATCGGGCTCGATAAAAAAATAACCGGTCTTTCATCTCATCAATGCGCATTATTAAAGTTATTTTATTTAAATTTAAGCGGTCATGAAATACAGAAAGAATTAGCGATAGGAAGCGCTTCTACTATAAGGCAGCACCGTTTTGCTTTAAAAGAAAAGGAGCGTCAGGCAAAAATATTTTTAACTTTAATGCAAAATTTAAAAGAAAAAGAATCTAAAAATAAAAGTGGAAATGAGCATAAAATTAGAAATGAAAAATTAGAAAAATTACAATTATATACCGATAGAATAAAAACTTTGAGCGATAATTCCGAAAATGAAAAAATAATCAAACGTTACTTTCCCGATTCATACGGCGGCCGTCTTAAAACTTTTATTATGAAAGAGAAATGCAGGTTGATTATTTTAAAACATATATCGTCGAATTTCATACCTGAAAAAAAATATTCCGCCCGGGAAATAGATTCTATATTATCTGATATTTACGATGATTACGCTTCTATTAAAAGATATCTCGTTGATTATAAATTTATGGAAAGAACTTCTGATGGAAGATATTATTGGTTAATAAACGAAAACTTGAATAGAAAAAAAGAAATGAAAGCGGGAAATAATATGAAAGATAAAAAAGAAATGAAAAGATTGTATAAAGAAATGAAGAAAGAAGGCGGAGTTTATCAAATAAAAAATACGGCAAACGGTAAAATTTTGCTTCTCGCTTCGTCTGATTTAAAAACCGTAAACGGCAAATTAATGCAGCTTCGTTCGGGAAGTTATCTTAATGAAGCGCTTCAGGCTGATTGGAATTTATACGGCGAAGCCGCCTTTATAGTTGAAGTGCTTGAATCGATCAATCAGGAAGATGAAAATTTTAAAAGCAAATTAGAGAAAATAGAGATAAAATGGTTTGAAAAACTGAATCCATACGGCGAACGCGGCTATAACGTACCCGGAAGACGATATTGAGACGATATTTTTAACGAATTCGTTACAACACTTATTTTAAATGGATTTGTTAATGAATATAATAATAAAATAATATTTTATATTAATAAAAACGTTTTTTATACGGGGTTAATCATATTTTAATAATATAATTAAGTAAAACGGCGGCTATTAAAGAAAGAGTAATGCCGGCGGCCATGTAACCGTAAAGCGTTAAATAAGGAACGTTTTTAGAAGGATCGTTTTTATCGTAATATATTGATATTTTTGAATTTACTTTAGTAAAGGCGAGCATTAATGAATTTGCTTCGCCTTTTATTTTAAGGCCTTTTTCGTCGATAAATTCATAATTTACGAAATTATTAAACTGGCTTCCATAAATATAATTGCCCGGAATAAATAACCTTTCGACTTTACCCGCCGTGCCTTCCCCCCTCCCTTTTTATTAAAATATAGCTTTCCAAACGAAATAAAATGCGTAAGCCGCGTAAATAAACATTACAGCGGCTACGACATATCCTATGGGTTTAGAAGGTTTTGCTTCAACGGCCATTATAGTCTCCATCAAGCAATCCGGCCGCGCCGGTTATGCGAAAAATTTCGATATTCTGCGTTTTATATCTTCTATCAAATGGTAAAGCACCGGAACTGCTATTAAAGTTAAAAAAGTGGCGAAAGCTAAGCCGTAAGCTACGACTATAGCCATTGAATACCACCAGAAGGTAGATTCTGACGATGTAAGTAATTTCATTCTTTTAAAATCATAAGAAATACCGGTTATCATCGGGAGAAGGCCGAGTATGGTAGTAATGGCGGTCAAAAGCACCGGCCGGAATCTTGTCTGGCCGGCAAAAATGACTGCTTCGGTAAGCTCGTAACCACGCGCGATAAGCTGGTTGATATAATCTATAAGCACTATAGCGTTATTAACTACGACGCCGGCAAGAGATATAACTCCTATTCCTGTCATAATTATGCCGAAGGGTATGTTAGCGATTCCGAGTCCCAGGAAAACGCCGCCAAGAGATAAAAGCACTGATACCATTATTATGGCGGTATGTGATATTGAATTAAACTGCATTACCAGAATAAAAAATATCAATCCAAGCGCTATTAAAAACGCTTCGCCAAGAAATGCCTGTGATTCTTCCTGTTCCTGGTTTTCACCCGTAAATTTAATATTATATCCCGGTGGAAGTTCCGCTCTTTTAAGCATTTTTTCAGCAATAGTACGCGCGGTGGCGCCTGGAATTTTATCGGTATCGACTTTTGCTTTTACCGTAACCACTCTCTGGTTATTGATACGGCTGATGGAGCCGAATCCGCCCGTATAATTGACCG
>CAYQWL010000025.1:0-31529 GCA_964421195.1 uncultured bacterium
TTAAAATCAAAATACTTGTTCATATTCTTATTTTTATCTATTTTTAATGTGTACTGTTTTCTGGTTATGTAGTTATTGGCGTTTATACCGGTAAACAACATTTATGTTAGTTAATAAAGTGTTAATGATAAAAGTATTAATAATTAATTATTATTTTAAAAAATAACATAAATTATAGTATGTTATTTATCTTAAAATATAATATAATATAATATACCTACTTTAATTTTACTAAACCAGTTAGAATAAGTCAAGTAAATGGATGGAAAATGGATGGATTTATTTCATAGATGAGTCCATTCTAAAAAGGTCATTTTTTCAAAAATTGCAACGTGTTTTTAAGGATTTTCAAGTTTAATTATAGACATTTTTGTAGTTTTTATAGCGGACTCATAGATAGATTTATTTATAAATTGACTGATAGAGTTTTTTTTGTTATATTTATAAATAGAACATAAAACATGAAAAAGGAGATTAAAATGCCTCATATAATGACGATAGCTGAAAAGGCCGGTATAAACTCTAAATTTGTTGAACAATACGGCGAAAATAAAGCGAAAATTAGTCTTAAAATAATGAAAGAACTCGAAAATAAATCGTCAGGAAAACTTATATTCGTAAGCGCTATTACGGCCACAACTTCTGGTGAAGGCAAAACCGTTACATCTATCGGATTGACGCAGGCGCTTGGATATACAGGGAAAAAAGCGCATTTATGCCTTCGTGAACCTTCAATAGGTCCAATTTTTGGAATAAAAGGCGGCGCCGCCGGAACAATGAAAGCATCTCTCGTGCCATCTGACGACATCAATCTTCACTTCACTGGTGATATACATGCTGTCGGGCTTGCACATAATTCGCTCGCCGCTTTTTGTGATAACCATGTATATCATGGTAATAAACTTGGAATTGCTCATGAAACCATAATCTGGAACAGGGTTATGGATGTTTCTGATCGTCAGCTTAGAAGCATTATAACAGGGATTGGCGGTAAAAAAAATGGATTTTTAAGAGAAACGAGTTTTGATATTACGGCGGCTTCCGAAATAATGGCTATACTTGCGCTTGCGAAAGATTTAAACGATTTAAAAGAGCGTATCGCCAGAATATTGATAGCGTATAATTCAGCCGGTAAACCTGTTTATGCAGGAGATTTTAAATGCACCGGCGCGCTCGCCATGTTATTAAAAGATGCTCTCAAACCGAATTTAGTTCAAACTTTTGAAGGCCAGCCGGTATTTATTCATACCGGCCCGTTTGCTAATATCGCTCATGGAAATAGCAGTGCCATCGCTACTCGTATGGCTTTGAAACTTTCCGATTATACAGTAACGGAAGGCGGCTTTGCCGTAGATCTTGGCGCCGAAAAATTTTTTGATATAGTTTGCCGTCAAAATCCTGATATAAAACCTTCCGCGGTAATTATTGTAGCTTCTTTAAGAGCGCTTAAAATGCATGGCGGAATGGCAAAAGATAAAATTAAAACTGAAAAAAATTTAGAAATGGTCGAACGCGGAATAAGCAATCTCGAACGTCATATATCCACGGTTAAAATGTATGGACTTCCAGCAGTAGTCGCTATAAATAGATTTCCCGGCGATGAAAAAGACGAACTTAATTTCGTGAAAAAAATCTGTGAAAATCATTTAAACGTAAGGGCTGAAATATCTGAAGTTGCATCTCGCGGCGGCAGGGGAGGAGAAGCGCTTGCGCACGCAGCGATCGAAGCGGCCGATGAAAAATCTAACTTTAAAATGCTTTATGAAGATTCACTTTCATTAAAGAAAAAAATTGAGACGATTACGAAAAAAGTTTATCATGCGGGAAAAGTTAATTATACATCTAAAGCGGAAAAAACTCTTGTATCACTTGAAAAAGCCGGTTACGCGAATTTACCGGTTAATATTGCCAAAACGCAGCTTTCGACGACCGATACTCCCGACGTTTATGGCGCAATAGAAAATTTTGATTTTACCGTGCGCGAAATCCGCCCGGCATGCGGTGCAGGATTTATAACAGCGATAGCCGGTGAAATGATGACCATTCCCGGCCTGCCGGAACAACCTTCCTCAATGAAAATAGATATCGATGATGATGGGATCATAACAGGACTATAATATAAATATAAATTTTATTTTAATATGTTTTTATAATAGTTAGCATATTCATGTAATATGTTCATCTCTTGTTTGTATATATTGACATTAAAGGTATTTTTTGTTAATCTTTTGACGATAATATAATGAATGTTTTTAAAAAAATAATAAAAATAGAAAAGCATATAGAAAATTTTAAAAATAGAAATTTAAAATAGAGTATAGAATTAAAAAAACAAATAAACGGAGGGTATGAAATGTCGGATGTTAAATATGCGGACAGGTTATTAATTTTAAAAAATTCTTCTTCGATTGCAGTAGCGGAAAAAGCGGCTGCGCTTAAAAAGCAGGGCAAACAGGTAATAGATTTATCGTGGGGCGAACCCGATTTAAAAACACCTGAAAATATTGTTAATGCGGGAATTGAAGCTCTAAAAAAAGGATATACTCGTTATACTAACAGCCGCGGAATTATTGAATTGCGTGAAGCGATAGCAGATAAGTTAAAAAACGAAAACGGCGTATCGTATAGTCCGGATTCTGAAATAATAGTTACGCCGGGTGGAAAACAGGCTATATTATATGCGCTTCTCGCTTTAATAAATAAAGGTGACGAAGTACTTCTAATAGATCCAAGCTGGCTTTCTTATGAAGATATGGTTAATTTATGTGAAGGCACTGCCATACCCGTTCCGACTGATGCCGCGCAAAATTTTAAAATAGATGCATCTGAAATTAAAAAAAGAATAACGGCTAAAACACGTGCGATAATAATTAATAACCCATGTAATCCTACCGGTATGGCTATTAACAGGCGCGACCTCGAAGATATCGCAAAAATAGCTATTGAAAATAATATATTCGTTATTTCCGACGAAATATACGAAAAGATTTTATTCGACGGCCGTGAATTTATTTCCATGGCTGCTATTGAAGGCATGAGAGAACGTACCATACTTATAAATGGGTTTTCAAAATCTTATGCTATGACGGGGCTTCGTATCGCTTATATAGCCGCGCCGCGTCATATCATATCCAATATGATTAAATTGCAGCAACACAGCGCTTCGAGCGCGGCTTCGGTCAGTCAGTATATGGCGCTTGAAGCGCTTCGCGGCCCGCAGGATTTTTTGCCGCAATTGAATAAGGTATATGAAAAACGCCGCGACTATTTTGATGCCAGAATTAAAGAAATTCAAGGTTTTTATTGGATTAAGCCGCAGGCAACCTTTTATGGTATGCTTTCCACTTCAAAATTCGCTAAAAATTCAATCGAAGCGTCGAACATACTGCTCGATAAATTCTGCCTTGCCACAGTGCCGGGCGGCGCATTTGGCGCGTCGGGCGAAAATTTCGTCAGAGTATGTCTGATAATTGAAAATAGCGTGATGGACAGAGTATTTGAATGCCTCAAGCAACTTTGAGAAATTTCCTGGTAACTTTAACAGATTAAAAAATAAGACTGTTTCTAATAAAAAATAAACAAATAATGAAAAAGTTTATCCTTAAAAATGGCATTTTACTTTTATGGCTTGCATGTTTTTATATAATGGCGGTTGCGGCGGTGAGCGGCGGCCGGCCGCCTGACGCATTAAACGATTCGGGCGCATCGGCCCGCATAAAAAAAATATTAAATGACTGCGATTATGAAATCGGTTATGAAGTTAACATTAGCGGAGGCGCCGCCGGTTTTATGAGCGCGGAAAATATTCGCGATAAAAATAAAATACATATAGCTTATATTTCCGATATCTCACGTTTTGAGGCTTGCGTTGATTATAACGCGCGCCTCGAAACACTATCTGAAAAACACGGCGTGAAAAAATCCGTCATAGCCGTCAACGGCGGTTATTTTGCTATGATGAATAATAAAATTTATTCAGTCGGCAGGATATGTAAAGACCGTAAAATATATAAAAACTTTATACGTCATGACGCCTATCCATATTTCATAGTAAAAAAAGACGGTATGCCTGATATTTTAAAGGCATCTGATTTTAATAAAATTAAAGAAGGATCTGGTTATAAAGATTATATACAGACCAAACCTTTACTGGTATATAATTCCCTGATACCGCCTTCACTCAAAACTCACCGGGCCGCTAACGAATCTAAAAATCCGCGTACCGCCATTGCAATAACGGACGCCAAAGAAATTTTATGCATGGTGGTAGAGGGGCGTCAGGAATTTATCGAAGGAATGAGTCAGACGCAGCTTGCTGATTTGCTTATTAAACTTGGCGCCGTTAAAGCTATAAATCTTGACGGAGGCGGTTCATCTACTATAGCTTTTAATTCCAGAATAATGAATCGGCCGTCCGGCGGGTTCAGCCCATTTGTGCTTCCAGGCCGCCAGAGGCCGATTCATTCAATCATATATTTTAAAGAAAAATTTAATCAGGAACAAAAATAAAAATCATACATTTTATTTACATACAGAGTAAAAAAAATAAAATATATGATTTTTAAGTATCGATTGTTTTTTTAAAAAAGATTAATATTATAAAATATAATTATAAATCTTTGTTTTAAATAACTATGTGATTATTTATCACGATTTTTTTGAAAAAAACAGTTATTATTTTTCTATTCTTTTCTGTCTTTTGCTTCGAGCAGTTTAATAATATAATTCAGGTTCATAATAATAGCGAATAATAAAACGAATATCGAGGTAAGGAACGCTTTAGTAATAAGATCTGCCGAAGTCATTATCGATTGAGGGCTCGTCATGTTGCCGAGGTAATAAGCCGTAAAGAAAATCGAGCCGAAAAAGATCGAAATTGACAGGACTAAAAGTGTAAACGCCGCGAGTTTAAAAAAATTGTTTGATAATTGGTTCTGGTCCATTAAACAACCTCCTGATTAAATTTATTGCATTATACAATAAAGAATTTTTGATGTCAAGATTTTATTTATTATTCATTTTTTTAAAAACTATTCGCTCGACGCACGCGTCAGAATCATTGACAAAACAAATTTTAACGCGGCCGTGCCAGCGCCATAACAACTTCAAGCAGCACTTGCTATTTTTTTTTGCAAATCGAATTATCGTGAATTATAAATAAGTATATCATTTATTTATGGCGTTAAACCGGTTAAAAAATTTATTAAAATTATCGTGAGTTTTATATTTAAATATATTAAAATTAACATTTACAGTGGCGTGTTTTTTTCGATTAAGTTAAAAATATCTAAATAATGAATAGATAAACATGGTTATCCGCTTTTTAATTATTTAGATTTTAAATTTTTAAGACGTTCCGCCGCTGTTTCGAGAGTATTTTCGTTTTTACAAAACGCAAAACGTACGAGTTTTTCACCATAATTTTTATTGAAATAAAACGCTGTCGGAGGAATAGCGGCAACTTTTATTTGAGTGGTAAGATATTTGCAAAATTCTATGTCGTTATTAAAACCAAAATTTGTAAAATCGGCCATTATAAAATATGAGCCTTTCGGCATAACTATTTTAAAACCCTGTTCTTTTAGAATTCTGGCCATAAAATCACGTTTTTTAGTATAAAATTCAGTCAATTCCCGATAGAACGAGTCAGGAGCTTCGTACCCTTTGATCATGGCGTGTTGAAAAGGCGTGGCCACGGCAAATATAACGTATTGATGAGCAGTGCGCACCGCTGAGCATATCGGCGCCGGCGCGCATACTGTTCCTATTTTCCAGCCAGTCATGCTAAAAGTTTTGCCGGTCGAAGATATGGTAATGGTACGATCGAACATACCGTCTATCGAAGCGGTTGGAATATGTTTCAGACCGTCAAATACTATATGCTCATAAACTTCGTCCGACATAATTAATAAATCATGTTTAACCGCGATTCCAGCGAGAGTTTCAAGTTCGGCACGCGAAAATACTTTTCCGCTCGGATTATGTGGAGTATTAATGATTATCATCCGCGTTCTTTTATTTATCATCGCTTCGAGTTTTTCAAAATCGATTTTAAAATCCGGGAATTCAAGTGTAAGATACCGGCAGATGCCGCCCGCCATCGTTACCGCGACAGGATAGCTGTCGTAATAAGGCTCCATAATTATTACTTCATCGCCATTATCTATAATGGATATAATAGTCGTAAATATAGCTTCGGTCGCTCCGGCGAGTATCGAAATATCAGTGTCTGGATTATAATCGAGGTCGTAAAATTTACGGTATTTATCTGAAATAGCTTTTCTTAGCGCCGCTACGCCGAAAGTGTTGGCATACTGGTTATGACCGGCATTTATCGCTTCGCAGGCCGCTGTTTTAATAAATTCGGGACCGTCAAAATCTGGAAATCCCTGTGAAAGATTAATTGCATTGTTACTGATTGCCATCGCGGTCATTTCAGCGAATACTGAACCGCCAAAAGGTCTTAATTTTCCCGTTAAATATTGCCCTGACATAGTTATTCTCCTTTTTATTTTTTTTATGTTATTGATTTCTGATTTTCGCCATGAAAATAATCATATATTTTCCGGGCCTGTGGTTTATTTATGTTTTTAACTATCATAAGTTCGTCCAGGCTTGCGGCTCTTATACGTTCGATAGTTTCAAAATGATCGTAAAGCGAAGATATGCGCGCCCTGCCAAGCCCTTTTATTTCAGAAAGAAGTGAAAGCGTCATTTTTCCTTTGCGAAGTTTTTTGTGATAGCTGATAGCAAAACGATGAGCTTCATCGCGTATGCGCATAAGTAAATACTGGCCCTGAGATTTTTTATTTAAAAATACAGGAAGCGGGCTGGCGGGTTCGAATATATCTTCGTTTTGCTTGGCGATCGAGCAAAGCGCCACCCGTAAATTAAGTTTAAGCTCGCTCATTAATTCGCAGGCCGTCGATAAATGCCCGATCCCGCCATCGATCATAACTAAATCAGGCAGTTTTTGCCCTTCCGTTAGAGCCCTCGTAAATCGCCTGCGTAATACTTCTTTCATCATCATATAATCGTCTATTTTATCGACGGTTTTAATTTTAAATTTTCTATATTCTGATTTTTGCATATTACCTTCGATAGCCACAACCATTGAACCGACGGCAAGCGTACCGGATATATTAGAAATATCGTAACATTCAATGCGCTCCGGCGGCGACTTTAATTTAAGGGCGGCCTGTATTTCAGCGAGAGCGGTTTTACATTTAAGGCCGCGCGCGGCGATTTCAGCTTCTTTAATTTTCAGAGCGTTAAGGGCGTTACGATGCGCCATCGTCACCAATTCGCCCTGTTTGAAATTACGCGAGTTTATAAAAATCGGAGGTTTCCCGCCTGAATTTTCAAGAATTTTTCTTATCATTTCTCGCGTCGTTTCAGAGACGGGCGCGCTGGTGATTATTTCATCAGGCACTCCGTTTTCGTTCGGATAATAACGTGTAATAAAATCATCCGTCAGAGAAAGTTCAGCGATTCTGTCGCTTTCGATTATAAATGAACTGTGGCCGAGAAGAATACCCCGGCGGACGCAAAAAACTTCTATTATATCTATAAGGACGCCGCGCGCTTCGACTATTATATCCCGATCGGCGAGATCCGTGCAAACGATGTTTTGTTTTCTTGATATGTTTTCCACGGCGCGTATCTGATCTCTTATCATCGCGGCTTTTTCATAGTTAAAAGCGGCGGCGGCGGTTCTCATTTTATATTCAAGATCATCAATTAACGTTTTATAGTCGCCTTTAAATAGATTTCTGACTTTATCCACGATATTTGAATATTCTATCGAACTGATATATCTTACGCAGGGCGCCGCGCATCGGCCTATATGATATTGCAGGCAGGGTTTTTTCCGGGGAGAAGAAAGATTGAGCGCGCAGGAACGAATATTATAAATATCCTGCGCGAGTTTTATTATAACGCGCACCGACCATTGATCGCTGAACGGCCCGAAATATTCCGCTCCGTCTTTTTCCGCTCTACGCGCTAAAACAGCGCGCGGCCATTCTTCATTAAGCGTCAATTTAATGAACGGATAAGTCTTATCATCTTTAAACATTATATTATAACGCGGTTTATGTTTTTTAATGAGCGTATTTTCAAGCAGAAACGCTTCGTGCTCGCTGGTGGTTATTATATATTCGATATCATCGATATTAGAAATTAACGCGGCCGTTTTAGCATCATATTCAGCGGCATTTACAAAATATGATTTAACGCGGTTTTTAAGGTTTCTGGCTTTTCCGACGTATATAACCCCGCAGGCGGCATTTTTCATTAAATAAACGCCTGGCCGTTCGGGGAGAGTATTTAAAACGTCCGATATTTTAGAATTCATTTAATCATTATGCCTCGTTTGCGATAGTTTTCGTTTTTATGCGCTGATTTTTTTTACCTTGAGTTGAAGGCTGCGAAGTGAAATGCCAAGAAGCGCCGCGGCACGAGTTTTATTACCGCCGCATATTTCGAGGGTTTTTAATATCGCGGCGGTTTCTATATTACTTAATAAACAGGGAAGTTCGATCGTGAGCTGTTGAGATATATGCGGCGCGCCGGAATTTTTAATAGCGTCCGATAATTTTTCTACCGGCCGTCCGGATTTACCGGTCTTTTTTTCATAATACGTTCTTGAATCAAAACTGTCTTTCGCGACGGGTTCGCCGCTAATTGGAAAATGCCCGCCGATTTTAGAAGAGTAATCCATTTCATTGAATGATTCTTCGTTTTCATTATATTCGATTTCCGAAGCGCTTGATCCGCGGATAATGCGGTTATGCGATGAGTCGATAAGCCCCGCCGCGCCGGGACCTATATTACCTTCTGCATAATCGTGATTAATCGCTACCGCCGCATGAAGCGATCTTTTAATAACTACTGGCTTTTTGCTTTTATTATGCAGCCATACTTTTTCGATAATATCGCCTGGCGCCATAACAGCCGCAGCTTCGATCACATTTTCAAGTTCGCGTACGTTACCGGGCCAATCGTGTTCTTCGAGCTGCGCCATTACGCCGTCACTCACGCCTTTTATGTTTCCGTTTTCGCGTTCGTTATATTTTTTAATGAAATAATTTACCAATCCATAAATATCTTCGTGCCGTTCTTTTAATGACGGAAGGTATATGCTTACTACATTAAGGCGATAATATAAATCAAGCCGGAATTTTTTTTCTTCAACCATTTCAGCAAGATCGCGATTTGTAGCGCATATCACTCTAACATTACATTTGCGAACTTTAGTTTCACCCACTCGTTCAAATTCGCGTTCCTGCAGAATTCTAAGAAGCTTAGCCTGCATGGCCGGAGATATATCGCCTATTTCATCGAGAAATATGGTGCCGCCGGAAGCTGCCTCGAACTTTCCGGGTTTATCTGAATAAGCGCCGGTAAACGCACCGCGCGCATAACCAAATAACTCCGCTTCAAGAAGGTTATCGTTAAGCGCGGCGCAGTTTATTTTTATGAAAGTTTTGCCGGCGCGTTTTGAATTAAGATGTAAAGCATTAGCGACAAGCTCTTTTCCCGTTCCAGATTCGCCGAGTATTAATACCGTCGAATCCGTTTTAGATACTTTTTTTATAATATCGCATATCTTTTGTACAGCTTTACTGCGGCCGTATATACAATATTCTGATTTTATTTCGCCGGTTATCGCTTCTTTTAATTCGTTTAAATTTTTAATTTTCATAAAAAACCTTTCATTAAGATTATTTTTACTTGTCATTCCAGCATATAAGAGTTATGGCGCAGAACATATTATAAAAATATGTAAAATCAGCGGCTTCGAAATATACGCTTCTACCGTCGAGTCTTTTTAAAACGGGAATTAAAGAGACCATATCGGTTTTTACGGTATTAAGAAGCGTAATTTTTACCTTTAACGGATATTCATAATTAAAATATTTGCCCGACCATTTTTTTTCAGAAAGCGTTTTTTCGACAGCTCTGTCAATCGCCGAATAAACTTTATCGGGATGTTCGAGTATTGCGGAATATCGTGCGATAGATTGTTTAGTAACTACCGTTTCGAAGCCGAGCCTTTGTTTGTAAACGCTTATTTGTTCGATAAATTTATCATCTCCGGAAACGAAGGCGATCGGCACTTTAAAATGTCCGGCAAGTCCGGCATTTATTTCAAATTCACCGGCCTCTTCGCCGTTTATTTCCACCGAATAAATCGCGGAGCCTGAAAATGTATGATCCATTCCGGCGCCGAGCGTGCCCGCTCGCGCATGATGACCTGAAATGAACAGAGCATTAAACGATGAATCAATAGCCGGCATCATATAATAGGAACGTGGAAAACCTCTTACAAGTCTTGCGTTCGAACAAAGTCCGCATAAATCTATATTGATTCCGTATGAATGAGAATCGGCTATTAGTATGTCGGGTGCTTCATCATTTTTACCGGCTATATTCGAATATTTATTAATGGCAAGGCATAAAGCGTTAATTTCGGCCGTCATCAATTTAGAAGTATATGACGGCTGGCTTTGCATTTCTTTAAAATTAGAAATACCGGATATTCCTTCCATATCGCAGCAAATATAATATTTTTTCATAAAACGCTCCGATTTTTAAGTAAAAAAGCCCGAAGCTTATGCAGCCGGGCCTTTTTACTGATAAATTTTATCGCGGACCGGTAAACTACCGGTTATTAATGGCCGCTGCCTCACTTTCCCGAACCGCAATTTTCCGTTTCGGGTTCGGCGGCGGGGGCTTTCGCGGGTTCCGCGTTTTCCGTTTTAATTTCCGTGCTTTCAGCTTTTACTTCGGTTGTTTTAGAAGCTTCCGGGGCGGCCGTTTCAGCTTTTACTTCAACGGTTCCGGCTGATGTTTCCGGCGCGCTTAATGCCGAGATTTTAGCGAGATTTTCTTCGAAATCAGGTTTAGCGGGGTGGCCGCTCCATGCGATTTTCTGATCGGCTCCGATTATGACGGCATGCGGTATGCCTATAACTCCATATTCTTTAGATGTTTTTGAACCGGTGCCTATGGGGTAAGGCATTTTCATTTCAGTAGCGAAAGGTTTGGCTACTTCTTCAGGTTCATCGGTAAAAGTCATGAAAACAACGTTTTTATCTTTATATTTATTATAAAGTTCTATTAAATGAGGTATTGTTCTCCGGCACGGCGGACACCATGTAGCCCAGAATTCAAGCACTACAGTTTTTCCTTTTTGATCGGCAATCTTTAAAGGTTCTGAATTAAGCCACGCCGTAGCATTTACTTCTTTAAACATTTCACCCTGAAGGTTAGCGGTTTCTTTTGTAAAAGCATAATTGACGCTGAGCGAAAATGCGATAAGCGCAAAAATTAAAATTAGTTTTTTTTGCATTGTCGTTTACTCTCCTTTTAATGATAAAATTTTAAATACATTTTTTTGAATACACTTTTTGATGAAAATTATTATAACATAACATAAAAAAAAAAACAAGATTTTAAGTTTTTTAAGTTTTTACTAAGAATTATATTAGTAAATTAGTTGACATGTGTAAAAATTTAATATATATATGTACTAAACTACACATATCAAAAATGGAGTTTATTTTTATAATTTTTCAGCCCGGCGTAAAAGTGTATAATGGAATAAAAGCCATTAAAGAGAAGAGAACGGGAGTTTTTAATATAATGAGTGATGTTATAAAAAAACGTAAAATAAAGGTATTAATAACCGGCGCGGGTGGAATGCTCGGTTCGGATGTAGTAAAAATTGCGGCCCTGTCAGATGATATTGAAGCGGCGGGAACCGGCTTAAAAGATTTCGATATTTGCGACACCGGCCGCGCCGAAGAGTTTATCGCGAATTTCGAACCCGATGCGATCATACATTGCGCGGCTTTTACCAGCGTAGATGCGGCCGAATCAGAAGCCGAAAAAACTTTTAGAATTAACGCCATGGCGGTTCGAGACCTTGCCGTCGTATGCGCCCGCCGTTCGATTAAGTTTGTTTTAATTTCTACCGATTATGTTTTTGATGGCCTTAAAAATGGAGCTTATGCCGAATACGACCGGCCGGCGCCGTTAAATGTTTATGGAATGAGCAAATATTATGCCGAACAGTACTGTCTTCAGGTTTGTCCGCGTTGTTTTATAGTAAGAACTTCGTGGTTATTTGGTTTTAACGGCGCTAATTTCGTGAAAACCATACTCAAAAAGGCTGAAATGAAAGAAATATCGGTAGTAGATGACCAGTATGGCTCGCCTACTTTTACGCGTGATCTCGCTAAATTTTTGATTGAAATCGTTAAAACTGAAAAATATGGCATATATCACGCCACCAATGAAGGTTATTGCAGCTGGCACGGTTTCGCTCAAAAAATATTATCACTGGCGGGATTGAATAACATAAAATTATATGCGGTTAAATCCGATGATTTTAAAAGGGCCGCTTTACGGCCGAAAAATTCTATGTTGTTAAAAACGGCTCTTTATTATTCGGGTTTCAATAAATTTAGATCCTGGCAGGATGCTCTCGCTGAGTATATTATGGAAACCGGTTTGGTATCCGGTCATTGAAAACCGGATCAAAAATAAAAATTTGATAAAAATAAAAATTATAGTTGATTTTTTTTTCTCTTTGTTAGATAATAATAAAGATAATTTAAAAATATAACGGAGGATATAATGAAAATTAAGTTTATCGAATTAAACACGGCTTTAAAAACGTTCGGTTTTTTTATCGCCGTCATGGTTTGTTTACTTTTTTATGCTCCGCCGGCGGCGGCGCAGGAAGTATCAGCTTCCATCATCGCTATCGAAGGCGATGTAACGGTTAAAACCGGCGATAGCTCAGATTGGAAACCCGCAAGCCTTAATCAGCAATTAAAGCAGGGCGCTTATATTATGACCGCGTTCGAGTCTAATTGTGAAATCGAATTCATGGATAAATCCAGAATGAAGATTAAGGAACTTTCAAAAATACAGGTTAATAAATTTACTAACGAGCTTAAAAAAGTCGATACCGAGGTTACCCTGTATAATGGAAAGGTAAGAGCTACGGTGCATAAAGATGTTGATAAAAACACTAATTTTCAGGTTAAAACTCCGGTATCGACGATATCGGTTAGAGGAACGGAAAAAGAAATAACGGTGCATCCCGGATTCGGCACTCAGGTTCATACAATAACCGGCGTAGTAGAAGTTTCAAATAATCTTGGACAGAAGGTCAGCGTGGCTAAAAATGAAACTACGACCGTTCAAAACGAAACGTCATTGCCTGAAAATACTTCAAAAATTATTACGGAACAATCAAAGGTTAATGTCGCCAATCAATCGCTTACAACCGAAGAGAAAAAATTTGTAGAAACTTTCACTGACGCTCGTACAGAAGTAAAACCGACGGGCGAGGAAGTAAAGGAAATTTTAGAAGAAACCAGGCATGAATTTGGACGACTAACCGTTAAATGGAAATAATGGTTCGATTTTTTTTAAAAATTTCATTCTTTAGAAATTATCAATGAGGTGATAAAGTGTATAAGTCAGCCGTTAAAAGTTTTTTGTTAGTAACAGTTTTTTCCCTGATTTTAATTTCTCTCCCTTCAGCTTTTGCCGATTCGGGTAAAGAATCCGCTAAAATTACCGGTTCTTCGGTAGTATTCACTCTTATGGAAAAAAAGCGGGCTTTCGTTTCAGATTTAATCGATATTCTTATGATTTATAAAAACAAAAGTATCGATAATCTGTCTTTCGATGAAAAAATAAATATACTTCGTGATATGAAGATAATAAGTTCTAAAACAGTTGTAGATGTTGAAAAACCTCTTACCAAAGGATTTGCCGCGCTTCTTTTTCATGCCGCGCTCGAACTAAAAGGCGGGCTTACTATTAAATTAACCGGCCGTTCGCAGAGAAATTGTCTGCAGGATATGATATTCTTGAAAATAATGTCTGATTCCGCCGCCGCCGATAAATTGAGCGGCCCGGAACTTGTTTCATTACTTCAAAGGGCCAAGGAGTATAAAATTTCTGAAACTCGCGGATTTTTACAGGAAGAATCACTGAAAGAGGACGCGGTTGAAACCACGAAAACACCTGAAAAAAAATCGGCAGTTAATGATGAAACGGTTAAAGCCGGCCCTGCTGAAAGAGCTTCAAAATCCGACGATATAAAAAGCGGTTCATCGCTGGCCTCCGGTAAAAAACGATCTGGTGCGTCCGAAAAAACGGGAGTTTCACGATTCGATTCCAGCGCAAAAAATGAAAACGAGAATATGCGTTCCGGCGAAGGCATTATTCCTCGTTCATCCGATATATCCAACCTTATGTCATCGTCGAATGATATGAGTTATCTGGTGCCCCGCGATCTGGCGAGCCGCTGGGGTTTTGTTTTTGCTTATAATTACTATAAGTTTATCGACGAAGATAAAAATGCCGGCATGCCGGATTCTCCTACGGGCGCCGAAGCGCCGGATCTTCGGTTCTGGCTGTCCAAGCGTCTCGAAAATAACGATAGTTATTATGTGAGGGCGCGCTATGGCAGATTGAACCTTAAAGGCGATAACAACCTCGCGCCTCCTGATTCTAAAAACATAGGCCTTAAGTTCGATATGATTTATTACACTTTTAATCGTAAAGCGGATACCAGCGTTAAAATAGGAAGGCAGTTCTTTCGTATTGGCCGCGGTTTTACTTACGCGGGCATACATGACGGCCTTCATATTGAAAAACTTTATCCCAATTGGATTCTTTCGGGATTTGTTTCACGCACACAGCCGCGTGAATCTAATTCCGATCAGAGCAATGCCGGTTATCTTAACCGCAGCTATCGTGATTTTTATGGAATTCAAGCCGATTATATAGGCCTTAAAAATAAAAAAATATATGGTTACGCCCTTGCCGAACGCGACGGCCAGGTTAAAATACCTTATACTCCTAAAGAATTCACTTATGACGCTAATTATGTGGGCGCCGGTATCGAAGGAAGCATCAAGCCGAACTGGCCTTATTATTTTGAATATGTGCTTCAAAATGGCAAAACTGCGGCCTCCAACACCATTACCGGCACCGATTCGATCAAAGCGAACGCTTATTATCTTGGCACCGATTATTATTTTACCAATAATAAATGCAGGCCGTTTCTTACTCTTGAATATGCTCACGCTTCAGGCGATCCCGACCGCGCTTCGGTTACCGACGTTATAGGCGGCAACCGCGCCGGTACCGACGATAAAAATTTTATGCCTTACGGTGTTTACGATCTTGGCCTGGCTTTACATCCACGCTTTTCAAATATTAACGTATTTAAATTCGGCGGATTTATTAAACCGTTTTATCGTTCGCAGTATTTTAAAGAAATGCAGCTCGGCGCTAAATATATGATTTATCATAAAGATGATGCAAACGGCGCTATATCAGACACTTTCGCTACCGTCGCCAATAAAAAAATCGGAAGCGGATATGATCTTTATCTTACGTGGCGGCCGTTTTCTGATACGCTTATTTATTTTAATTACGGCGTATTTTCACCGGGCGACGCCTATCCGGCCGGCAGACGCGATAAATCTAAACTCATAAATATCGGTACGACTCTTTTCTTTTAGAACATTATGGAAGAGCGTAACTCGCAGGTAGCGGTTTTTTTTGATTATGATAATCAGAAGGTGGATCCCAGGATAATATTCGATTATTCTGATAATTTTGGCTGGGTAGTTAAAAAGAGAGCTTATGGCGACTGGGTGCGAGACGCGCTCTATCGGCCTGAAATGGCTTCATATTCGGTAGAACTGATCGATCGGCCACGTTTTAATCTGAGCGATAAGCAGGGAAACGATATAACCATAACGGTTGACGCCATGGAGGTAGTTTTCACCAGGCCCAACATTAATGTTTTCGTTTTCGTTACGGGTGACGCCGATTTTATTCCGTTAGTATTAAAATTAAAAGAATACGGTAAGTTCGTAGTTATAATCGCTTCTAAAAATAATACTTCTCTTCTTCTGGCTAAGGTATGCGACCGTTTTACTTTTTATGAAAATTTAGTTAAAAGCGAAGAGCCGCCGCCGCTCGATCATCGTGATTATTACATGTTATTGGCCAGAAAAGCCTATGGCGTCATTAAAAATCGCGGAATCAAACCGACTTTAGATAATATGATGGCTACTATAAAACATTTCGACCCTTCGTTCAAATTCGAAAAGAGTGATTTTAAAAGCGCCGAATCACTGATTCGTGCTATCGAAACTACATGGGGGCATGGCGAAGCCGGCGGTCCCGCGGCTCCGAGCGATTTTTCCGGCGGCGACGACGGCAGAACTCATGAAGGCGATTCTGACTTTTTTAAAGGCGATCCACGCGGTGAAACACTCAATAATATAGCTATAAATTTTAAACAGGCTAATTTTATTAATTTTTTCATACAGCTTTTCGAAAAGCACGAGCTCGCCGATAAAGCTGCAAGGCTTGATAGAGTTAAAAGACTTTTTGACAAAAGTTACCCTTCGATTAAATTTGAAAAATATGATATTAAAGATTTCAGGCATGCCGTCGATCTGGCCTGCGAATCGCGCAAATTTGTTTTACATGGAAATATGTTTTCTTATTCCAAAAGATATCAAATAGAGCGCGGGCTTAAAAGAATGGGTATTTATATTAATCCATCCATGAAGCAAATTATCGTTAAAAGCTTTATCGATGTTTATTCCAGTTTCGGTGATGAAAATAAGCGGACGCTCAATTTTCTTGCGCGTGAAGTTTATAACCGGAATAAAAATACTTTTAGTAAAAGCTCCATTTCAAATATATTTACCGCGCTTAAATTTACCGGAATATTTGAGGGTATGGATTCTTCGTCTTATATAACTTATTCTCAACCCATGCGTATCAATTGTCCTATAAGCGATATTAAAGACAAGCTCGATATTTTGTATTTAAAAAGGATTATAAAAATAACCAATGTTCGAGTCGAAGATCTTTCCCTGGTGAGCGAATACATATTCGGAGTCAATAATAAAGTAGAGCAGTTAGTAAAAATGCTCGATGCGCTTATTGAAATGAATGAAATAGTAAGGCAGAACGATGAATACGTTTATAAAGCGGAATAATATGTTACGCGCGTTATATAATATGCGCGGCTATTAAAATCGGTTATGTATTCAAGTCATTTATTTTTATAGCGATTAAGAGTATTGAGGAAGTTTTTATGTATATACATGGCGGCGAGTACCGTAAAATTTATGCTTTAATAGCGGCCGCCGGCCGCGCTGCACGCATGAAAGGGGCTGCGGACGGCGTTAATAAAGTTTATTTAGATTTAAATGGTTTTCCGGTTCTGTGTTATTCGCTCGATAAATTTATCAATACCGGTTATATAGACGCTGTTGTAATCGTAGTTTCTGACCACGACGGCGAAAAAGCCGATAATATAATAAATGCTATTGCTGCGCCGGCCTCCGCGGTTGATAGAAACCCTTTTTTATATAAAGCCGCGGGCGGAAAAACACGAGGCGGCTCGATATATAACGGCCTGAAAAAAATTATGGAAATAGCTGGCGGTAATAACGAAATTGACGGCACGGCGGTTTTAATACATGACGCTGCGCGGCCTAATTTTAGACCGGCCGATCTGAACGCCGCATTAAAGATGTTTTTTGACGATAATGATTGCGCGGGAGTGACATTTGCCTCTCCTTCCCGTGATACGTTATGTAAAATAGGCGGCGATGATTATATCGAAGGCTATGAAGACCGCGATAAAATATTTAAAATATCTACGCCACAGATTTTTTGCCTGAAAAAGCTTTTTAATTGTTTTGAAAAGTTTATAACGCAGAACGGTAAAAAAGATGATATCAGTTTTACTGATGAGTCTTCTTTAATGCGCGCCTGCGGATGGAAAGTAAAAATATATAGATGCCCGGCCGATAATATTAAAATTACGACTGTGGAAGATTTCGACTATTTAAAATCGATTATCCGGCCGGCTGTATAAAGCCGGTTATTTATATGGAAAGTGGTGTCCTGGAATAATGGAAAATAATATAATTTTCAATAAACCGTTGAAAATGAATTCATACGCTAAAATCAATCTGTTCCTCGATGTAATAAAAAAAATGCCCGAACCGATAGGGTATCATGAAATAGTGACTCTATTTTCAAGCATAGAATTATGTGATTATCTGCATTTTTATGTATCTCAGATCGAGCATACTCCCGATTATGTAGCGAAATTATTCAAGCTTTCTTATAAGAAAATCGTCAGCGGCATGATTAATCTCGCTTCTGAAAATATTAAGTTGATATTAGCGTCGGAGGAAGATACCGAAAAATGTTACAGCGTTCCGACCGGAAGTTTAAATACAGCCGCAATAGCCGTAAAAAAATTATTTTCACATGTACCTTTCAAAAAATTGACTGAAACGGCTTACGTATATATTTTATTCGACAAACGTGTTCCGGCCGGCGCCGGGCTTGGCGGCGGCTCTTCCAATGCCGCGGCCGCTTTGAAAGCGCTTAATTATCTTTTTGGATTCAATTACTCTCAGGAACTTTTAATGGCAATTTCACGACGCGTGGGCGCCGACGTACCTTTTACTTTAAAAGGCGGCGGCGCCGCTGTAGCCGAAGGAATCGGCGAAAAATTCATTTCTTTTTTTGATTTCGAATCATGGCCGTTAGTTATAGTATATCCAAATTTTGAAGTATCGTCGCGCGATGCGTATAGTAATGTTAAAAATTATATTAAATATGATTTATGCGGACTCGATTCTTCTGAAGAATCTAAGGTGCGAGCGGCCGCGCTGGCGCGCGCTGAAAAAACGGCCGCGCTCATGGGTGAAGCCTGTTTCGATAATATCGGCGCTAATATATATAATAAACTTGAAGAACCGGTGTTTGCGCGAAAACATAAAATACGCGATCTGAAAGAAACTCTTTATGGCCTTGGATATAAAAATGTTTTAATGACCGGTTCAGGTTCGGCGATGTATGTGCTTTTAAATCCGCGTGAAACTCCCGAATCGCTTAACGATCATTTTGAAAAAATTCAGGCTGAAATGTATCGAAAATTTTCCAGAACTTATAAAGTTATTCTTACTAAAACTAAAAGGGCGGCCGCATGGGAAAAAATGTCGTTATAATAGGATCGACCGGTTCTATAGGCATATCAACGCTCGATGTAATATCGAATAATCCCGGTGAATATAATGTTATGGGGCTTGTCTGCCGGGGCAGCGTAAAAATTTTAATCAATCAGATAAAAAAATTCAATCCGGAATTCGTATCGGTTTATTCTGCTGAAGCGAAGGACGAGCTTGAATATGAGTTAAAAAAAAGTAAATCGAGCGTAAAGATATATTCTGGTGAAAAAGGCACCATCGAAGCGGCATGTTATAAAAAATCCGATATCGTGGTAATGGCGGTAGTAGGAGTCGCGGGAGTGCTTCCGACGCTCGCGGCGATTGAAAAAAGAAAGAAAATATGCCTTGCGAATAAAGAATCGCTTGTATGCGCGGGCGATATTATTATGCGTGAAGCGGCCCGGAAAAAAGTTAAAATACTGCCTGTCGATTCAGAACATAGCGCTATATTTCAGTTATTAGAAAATGTAAAAAAAAGCCAGCTCAGACGTATTATTTTAACTGCATCCGGCGGGCCTTTTCGCGGCCTTCTTAAAGCCGATCTGGAAAAAATCATTCCGGCCGATGCATTAAAACATCCTAACTGGAATATGGGCTCTAAAATTACCGTAGATTCGGCGACGCTTATGAATAAAGGGCTTGAAGTGATAGAAGCTATGAAACTTTTTAACCTGCCGCCGTGCGATATAGACGTCGTAATACATCCGCAATCTATAATACATTCAATGATCGAATTAAAAGATGGAACTTTATTCGCTCAACTCGGTTATCCTGACATGCGCATTCCTATTAATTTCGCTCTTGCTTATCCGCGCCGTTTCGATACTAATTATATAAAGAAATTCGATTTTTTTAAAGCCGGCAGTTTTACTTTTGAAAAACCTGATATGCTTAGCTTTCCCTGCCTTAAACTCGCTTATACCGCGGCAAAAAAAGGCGGAATTATGCCTGTCGTGTTAAACGCCTCCAATGAAGTGGCAGTTTACGAATTTCTCGAAGGAAAAATCTGTTTTAACGATATCCCGCTTTTAATAAAAAAAGTTATGAATAAATATACTAATAATTCTAATATGCCGCCTTCACTCGAAAGTATAATGGAACTCGATAGGCGCGTTAGAGTAGAAACGAAAACCGTTCTAATGTCGCGGCCCTGGAAAAATTACCGGAATATTATATGTAATAAAACAGAAAGTGAATAAAATATAAATGAACATGAATATTTTAAATCTACGTACGGGCATAGGATATGACGTTCATAAAACAAAAAGTGGCCGGCCGCTCGTGCTTTGCGGTGTAGAAATAGCTTCGTCTTTCGGCCTCGAAGGTCATTCCGACGCCGATGTAATGGTGCACGCGTTGATGGATGCACTGCTCGGCGCGGCCGGACTTTTTGATATAGGTTATTACTTTCCAGATACGGATAATAATTTTAAAAATATATCGAGTATGAAACTTCTTGAAAAAGTTAAAGGACTTCTTGCCGATAATAATTTTAAAATTATCAATATCGATATAGTGCTTATTTCTGAAAAACCAAGAATATCGCCTTATGTCGTTCAAATGAAGGAAAATATAGCCTCGGCTCTGCAAATAGAACCGTCTGCGGCCGGAATCAAAGCCACTACAAATGAAAAATTAGGTTACCTGGGCCGCAACGAAGGTATGGCCGCTTACGCGAGCGTACTGATTTATAAAGATAAAAACGTTCGCCGGTAAAATACGCAATTGCTAATATAATATATTTAAGAGATAATTAAAAATAATGAAATTAATCTTGATTTATAATTCTGTTTATTGTATAATACCCTTGTAATGAATAAAAGCGGGAAAGATAAATTTAAAACTATTGTATTTCTTTGTGTTGTTATAGGCCTTCCATTGGGCGCTTACCTGACTGGAATGGATAAATATTTTACCCGTAATAATATAAAACATTTTGTCGAATCTTATGAAACTCTTGCGCCTATTGTTTACATAGTCGGAATGACATTGCTTCCAATAATCGGCGTTCCCCGTCTTATTTTAACGGCCGTTGGCGGCGCTCTTTTTCAGTTGTTATGGGGTACTGTATATGCTATGATCGGTTCTACTACCGCCGGTATTCTTGGTTATTATTTAGCTTATTATTCTACGGCGGATTTTTTTGAAACAGCCACCGCTAATAAGCAAAATAAATTAATTTCGATGCTTGATTTTACCAAACGTAATAATTTCTGGTTAATATTTTTGGCGCGTATATGTCCTGTTACTCATTATGAAGCCATCAATTATCTTTGCGGCACTTCAAAAATTCCATTCAAGTCTTTTTTTTGGTCCACTTTTTTTGGTATTATTCCCGGCACGTTCGTTTACGTAATGATGGGCGATGCTATTATGGAAATTTCTGATAAGCATGGCATCATTAAATTAATTACTGATATGGCAGTCGGTGGAAAGTTTGATGAATTGATCGTTGATAAAGATGTTAAAATGCTTATGTGGGTATTAATATTACTTTTTATATTTTTAATAGGTACATTATCAGGTTTTTATTATATAATAAAAACTGGTAAAAAAGAAAGTAATATAAAAAAAGAAATGTCTCATTGTTAACTATTAATTAAAAATATATCCATTTTAATCTACGTTTATTTAAAATATATTATTTGTTTTAAAATACGGCAGTCTGCATTTATAAATCAAATTAATTTTATATTATGACGTTTTTTATTTACTTAACAGGTAAATTCAAAGTTTAATTATCGTCTTTAAGATGTTCTATATAATTTCTATATATAGCCTTTTGTTTTTCAAAATCATTTATTTTATTATCGTTAGTATCTTCCGCTTCAGCGGCTGAAAAATTAACTTCAGATGTTGTCATGGCAACGCCTTTTGCGTCGATATTAACTTTATTATTTTTTCCGGTAATGACTTCAGTGAAAATTTGTTGCATATCTTCCGGGTCTGACGAACCGTAAAAAGCTTTATCGGTTTTAGCTGAATTTTTTTTGCAATCATTAAAAAAATTAATCGTGCTATTGATGAAAAATGAAAACCCATCCAATAAATTTTTCAAAATTGAATCAGATTTTCCGATTTTAGTCATGCTTTGATATTCTTCCATCATTTTATCGCTGCCCTGTTCGCCGAGTATGGCAAAAGAAAATGATACTGATGATAATAAAATAAACAAAATTAAAAATATCGATACAGTTATAGAAATTAATTTATTCATAAAAATTCTCCTGTCATTTTAAATATAAATAAGCACCTGCTGTTTATAAATCGCTATATATGATTTAAACAAAACATTTACTTACTTATCATTATAATTAAAAAGGGGTAAAAAGTCAAGATGGAATAATATGAAATAATTAATTAGTTAACTCTATTTCGGCGCTATCTCTAATGTAATTTAAAACTACTCCGACTTCATCCGTTCCAATGATATTCGGCGCGAAGTAATAGCCTTCGTCCGTTATTTTCCCCTTAATAGCATTGAAACGAAAGGCTGGTTCTCCGGTAATTTTATTTCCATAAATATCGAAAGCGGCTGCATTAAATTTAGTTACGCCTGAAGCTTTTACAATTGCTTTAGAAGGAGAAATAAAAATTTTATAAGCTTCGCGTACTTGAATTTCTAATGGCAGAGCACCTGAAGCTGAAATTGTTTTTACCCCAATAGCGTCAAAAGCCGGATGCAGCGGAGCGCTGTATTCTCCGTCGGCAGTTATATTGCCGGCGCGGCATTCCCAGCGTACCGAAACCGCGACTTCTTCACCAAACGCATTGAATCCGGCAGCCCGGAATTTTTGTTTAGCGCCGCAGGAAAGAGTTTTTAATTCGGGATATATTTTGAGTTGTACGGCTTCGGGATGTGTTTTGACATTAATTACTGCGGTGGCGGTTTTAGCTTCGACGAATGCCGTAACACGATCGATGGTAGCGTAAGATGGCGCGATATATACTCCGTTAGAATCTATACGGCCGTCATGAGCTTCCCAGATAGGCGATATTATCAAACTGCCTCCATCGCCGTCGATTCCTTTTGCGCTGAAATTAATCTGTCCGCCTGCGGTAACATCA
Organism: uncultured bacterium; assembly: GCA_964421195.1. Taxonomy (GTDB): domain Bacteria; phylum Muiribacteriota; class UBA9980; order UBA9980; family UBA9980; genus UBA9980. Next base: position 23,163 of record CAYQWL010000025.1, read on the forward strand.
GGCGTACCGGGCGTTATTTTAATATAAGCGAGGTTTTTTTCTTCATTATTAAGATAAGCGCCGCCGCATGCCGACAGTGTAAATATAAATAAGGAGAGCGCCGCCATAAGCGGCGCTATTTTTAAATAAGCGCGTATGTAATTCGTCATATTTAAAATCCTCGCGGTGAATCGTTATTTTTTTAAATTTACTTCAGTTAAATAATAAATGTAATTTTTTTAAAAAAATCTGGAAATTGTAATTATTTTATGATATAAATGTATCTAATAATATTTAATAAATTTATCCTTCATACAATTTACCTGTTTTTTTGTTTACCTTAGTAATATTATAAAGACATAATGTCTTACACTATTATACTGTGATTTTTACATGTTCGATTCCAGGCCGCTTATTCCGCGGTAATAAATTATGAACATGCAATTGGTGCATTTTAAAGAGTTATGGCTGGTTTTCATGCCGCGTTCAGCGTTTTTAACCATGGTTTGATTACATAGTGGACATTGCATTAACATTCCTCCATCTTTAATATTTTTATATAACTAAATTATCGGTATCATACGACGCTTGATTAAGGGGAGATTTAAAATTAATAATAACTTTAATGATGAAGAACGTAAAATTCGGCTGACGCTTGAAGAACTTAAAAATGCAGTTTCATTTCATAAAAAAGAATTGAAGTTAATTAAATCAATGACTGACGCACAATATAGTATTTTTAGAAAAAATTTATCTATAGGCATTAACGAACCGTCTCGTGAAAAAGCCGTTAAAATTTTAGAATCTATGATCGCTCTTAATATGAAAATGCAGTCTGAAATAGTAAATAAAAAAATAAATTAAAATAAAAAATCATTTCCATTAAAAATAATTTTCTTCTTTATGCAGTGCCGGACAATATTTTAAAGCTGCCATTTTACGCCGACAAAATCCTTTAAATAAATTAATTTTTATCTAAAACTTTCCGATATTATTATCGTGTTATAATAATTCGATGTTTATTAATCGTTATTGTTTATATTTATATACATAATAAGAAGGAAAGTGATTTGAATGGCAGTTAAGAAAAAGGCTTTTAAAAAAAGTTTTTTCGTTTTAACGGTTCTGGCATTAATTGCGGCTTTAATGAGTCCGGCGGTGGAAACGTTCGCGAAAGATGCGGTGGAAGAACAACTTCGTGAGTCGGGTTTTAATGATACTATGATTCAAAAAATTATGAAAAAAAATACTGATAATGCGCTTAAAAAATCGGCGAAAGAAAAAACTTATCCGGCTTTAAAACCGTCGCCAGGCGACAAATCGAGCGCCGACAAAAGCGCCGATGAACTTCTGGCCGATACTATATTGATTGCCGATAGCACGACGGGCGATGCCGCAACCGCTTCGGATGCCGGCGGCGGTTTACCCGCGAAAAAAAGCGCGGCGAAAAAAGACGGTAAATCAACGCAGGTATTATCGGTCGATGAATTATATGGCGGCAATTTATATACGGAAGATGAATCCGACGTGAAAAAAATAAAGGCGCGTGATGAAAAAATATATTATCCAGGAGTTATTTCATCGAGTATAACCGGAACGACCGGCCTTATTTTTACGCAAACGGCGCATACTTTAAAAAAAGGGCAATTTAATATAGGCGGTCATATTATATATAACACTATTTCAAAACAAAATGATAATAAAATATCATTTTTAAATGATGAATACGCTCATCAATACCAATTTCCGATTAATGTTACCGTGGGCGCGCTCGATAATTTCGAACTGGGATTTATCTTTCCCGGTCAGTCCTGGAAAATTAACTGTTCGTCGTTAAAACCTCAAAACGATAGCGGTTCGGGAATGGGCGATATAGGAATGAAAATGAAATACAAGCTGCCGATGCAGCCGGAATCTCCGACAGCGCTCGCTATAGGATGGGGAGTGAAATTTCCGACGGCCGATAAAAAAACAATGTATGTAATGGGGGCGACCGGCGAGGCCGATTACGATGTTTTCGCCGCGTTATCGCAAAAACTTACGTCGGCTAATGTGCATATTAATTTAGGCTATACTTCGACCGGCGATCCGCGTTCGACGCAGGCGGGTCAGAGGCTTTTCGTCGATGATAAATTTATATATAACCTCGGCGTAGATTTTTCAAAAACTGACGATATGACGCTTAGCTTTGAATTAAACGGAGAAAATTGGGGCGCTATGGGCACAAAGCTCGATTTTACTCCGGGATTAAGAACGCGCGTAAATAAAGATTTAATAATCGACGCGGCGCTGCCGGTATCGTTTTATAACGATCAGGAATACGGATATAATTTCAAATTCATAATGGGCGCGACTTATATGTTTTAGCGCCTTTATAATACCCCCGGCTATCCACGAAAAGCGCTTATGGCAAAAGCCATAAGCGCTTTTCGTTTTTCAAAGGCATTACGTTCAATACCTGAAAATATTATAAGTTTTTAATTTTTAATACGTAAAATTAAAAATTAAGCATTTTATTACACCGGACAATTAATGAATTCATTCTAAAAAGGGCAATTTTTAAAAATCCGCAACATGTTATAAAAATTTTCACAACCAGAATCAAGTATTTTCATAATTTTTATAATGGGTTCATTAATTAAAAATTTTATAAAAAAGGCAAAACTTGCCTTTGAGTTAAACCCCTCAGCCGCCTGTATTGCAAAATAAATCTTTGTTCAATAGAATATTTCTTGCTTTTTTTTATAGATGTTTATATAATTATTCCATAAAAATATTATTAATAAAATATATGGAGGGTAATAATATAATGTTTAAAATGCCGTTTAAATTTAAATTTTACTTATATTCGTTAAATCTTATTTTTTTGTCTTGCGTTTTAGCTTTGCTTTACGGAAGCCCGGTTTTGGGCGCGGCGCCGGAGAAGAAAATAACCATCGGCGTTTCTCTTCCCACTCAACGTGAAGAGCGCTGGGTGCGTGACGCCCGTCAGATACAGCAGGAGGCTAAAAACCGCGGTATAGAAATTAAAATGCAGATATCCGATAACGACGCCATGAAGCAGATCGCGCAATGCGAGAATCTTATAGCCGGCGGTATCGATATTTTAATACTGGCTCCGCATGACGCTACAGGCGCGGCGCCCATAGTGGATACCGCGCACGAAGCCGGAATTAAAGTAATATCTTATGACCGCCTTGTTTTAAACGCCGATTGTGATTTATATGTTTCCTTCGATAATGAAAAAGTAGGCGAACTGCAGGGCGAATTTATCATTAATGCCGCCGCTAAAGGAAATTATATAATTTTATCGGGATCGCCTACCGATAATAACGCCGCCATGTATAAAGCCGGTGCGATGAAGCATATTAAGCCGCTCGCGGATAAAGGCGATATTAAAATAGTTATGGATCAGGCCGTAAAAGACTGGCAGCCTTCGGAGGCCATGAAGATAGTGGAAAATGCTTTAACCGCCTGTGATAATAAAATAGACGCCGTACTCGCGCCCAATGACGGTACGGCCGGCGGCGCGATTCAGGCGCTTGCCGCTCAGGGACTTGAATTTAAAGTAAAAGTAACCGGGCAGGACGCTGAACTTTCGGCCGTAAAACGTATCGTTACAGGAAGCCAGTCCATGACTGTTTTTAAAGATACGCGAAAACAGGCCACAGCCGCGGTAGATGCCGCCGTTAAAATGCTTTCGTCTCAGGAAGTAGAGATAACTAAAAAAATCAATAATAATAAAGCCGATATTCCGTCCTTACTTTTAACACCCGTCGTAGTGGATAAATCTAATATAGACAGCGTAATAATAGAAAGCGGCTATTTGAGTAAAGAAGAAGTATATTCAAAATAAATTTAAAATTGATAGGTGATTTTTCTGAATAACAATATCGCGCTTGCGATGAAAGATATTACAAAAAATTTTCCCGGCGTCAAAGCGCTCGCCGGCGTCGATTTTAGCGTAAAAAAAGGCGAAATTCACGCGCTCGTCGGTGAAAACGGAGCCGGTAAATCGACCCTTATGAAAATATTGAGCGGCGTTTATCCCGCGGGTTCTTATGACGGTTCTATTTTAATCGAAGAATGCGGCGTTGAATTTTATAATACTAAAGACAGCGAAAAAGCGGGAATTGCCATAATCTATCAGGAACTCGCCCTGACCGACGGACTTACTGTTTGTGAAAATATAACGCTCGGCTCAGAAATTTGTTCGATTCCAGGCGTTATAGACTGGAACGCTTCTTTTGCAAAAGCGTCTTCGGCTCTTAAACGCGTCGGATTGAAAGTTAATCCCGCTGAAAAAATCGTTAATCTTGGCATCGGCGAAAAGCAGTTAGTCGAAATAGCCAGAGCGTTGTCAAAAGAAGCTAAAATATTAATTCTTGACGAACCGACCGCATCTCTTACTGAAACCGAATCAAACAATCTTCTGTCTATTTTAAAAGAATTAAAAAATGAAGGCGTTACATGTATTTATATTTCTCACAGGCTGAAAGAAATATTTGAAATTGCCGATACGATAACGGTTTTACGCGACGGTCAAACGGTATGCACTGTCGATAAAAACGATATTAACGAAGAAGGGCTTATCGCAAAAATGGTCGGGCGCGAATTAAAAAATATTTATCCCCGTAAAAAAAGGAAAGCCGGTGAAGTTATTTTTGAAGTTCGCGACTGGACAGTATTTGATCGTGCCCGTGGCAAGCTGGCCGTTAAAAATGTTAGTTTTGAATTACGCAGGGGAGAAATACTCGGTTTTTCGGGATTAGTCGGGGCCGGCCGCAGCGAACTTTTTATGAATATAATAGGCGCCGCCGGAGAAACCGTTAACGGAGAAATGATTCTTAAAGGTAAAAAACTGCGTGCGGGTTCCGTCGGCTCCGCGGTTAAAAACGGAATACTGATGGCTACCGAAGATCGGAAGCGATTCGGCCTGGTTTTAATGATGGACATTAACCGTAATATATCGCTTTCTTCTCTTGATAAAATATCTTCGTCAGGTGTAATTAATAAAAATGAAGAAATTCATAACGCTGAAAAATATTTAACGGAGCTTAAAATAAAATCACCTTCAGTAGAGCAAAAAGCCGAAAATTTAAGCGGCGGAAATCAGCAGAAGGTTGTAATAGCGAAATCGCTTATGGCCGGGCCCGAAGTGCTTATACTCGATGAACCGACTCGCGGCATAGACGTCGGCGCTAAATTAGAAATTTATAATATTATAAACGATCTCGTCGATTCCGGAGTCGGAGTGATAATCGTGTCTTCTGATCTTGCCGAGGTTATGGGTATGAGCGACCGCGTCGCGGTTATGCATGAAGGCAGCCTTGAAGCGGTTCTTAATATAAGCGACGCCACTCAGGAAAATATAATGCGTTACGCCGCGGGCGCCGCTTAATCGGTATGCATCGTTTTTATTAATAATATATCAAACGCCCGGTAGTATAGACTCAGCGTATAAATGAAGGAGTATTATGCGTCACGTTGAATTATCTTTATATGAAACTGTAATCAATTCGTTTAAAAATAATTTTCGTCAATATACCATGATAATAGCTTTAATCATTATATGGTTAATTTTTTCTTTTACCACTTCTAACATTTTTTTAACTCCGCGCAATCTGTCTAATTTATTCCTGCAAACAGTGCCCGTGGGAATACTTGCCGCGGGTATGACGCTTATTATAGTAACCGGCAACATAGATCTTTCGGTAGGCGCGCTCGCGGGTTTTTGCGGCGCCGTCGCGGCCGTTTTGCAGGTCAAATATAATTTTTCGACCGTAAGCGTAATTCTGACCGCGCTTGCCGTCGGCCTGCTTATCGGATTATGGCACGGGTTCTGGGTAGCTTATCGAAAAGTCCCCGCTTTTATAGTAACGCTTTCAAGCATGCTCGCGTTGCGCGGCGCCATACTCGGAGTAACCGATGGAATGACAGTCGGCCCGATGAGCGTTTCTTTTAAAGCGATAGGACAGAAATATCTGCCGCCGATTTTTTCTACTACGCCGCATTTTAACGATACAAGCCTTATCGTCGCGCTTATATGTATAACGTTATATCTTATATTCGACTGGAAAAGACGCGGCGCACGCATGAAATTTGGTTTTGAAACTCTTTCGTTAAAGGCGCAGGTATTAAAAATGTCGCTCATCGCGGCGGCGATGGCCGCATTTTTTTCGGTTATGATATTTTACCAGGGAATCGCTTATTGCGTATTATTATTAATAGCTATTACCGTCGTTTTTAGTTTTATAGCTGAAAACACCGTATTTGGCAGAAGGCTTTACGCTATCGGCGGCAACGCCGACGCCGCCAGACTCGCGGGTATCAATATTGAAAAAAATATAATGGGCCTTTTTATTATATATGGCTGCCTTACCGCGGCCGCCGGAATAGTTTTGACCGCGCGTCTTAACGCGGCCACAACTTCCGCCGGGACCAACATGGAGCTCGACGCTATCGCCGCCGCCGTTATAGGCGGAACAAGCCTTCTGGGCGGCGAAGGAACCGTAATCGGCTCTATAATCGGCGCGCTTATAATGTCGAGCCTGGATAATGGAATGAGCCTTATGAACATGAATATTACCTACCAGTATATAATAAAAGGCATGATTCTGCTTTTAGCCGTCTGGCTCGATATTTATAACCGCCGGAAATAAAATTCTCGTAAGTTTTTACTTTACGATTATTTCAGGTGTTTTTAAAGCGGCTATCGTTTCAGGATTACTTATATGCCTTACGCAGACAAAGCCCCGGCTTTTTCCCGAAAAAGAGCCTTCAAGCGTTATTCTTATATCTTTAGCCCCTCTAAATGGCGCCGTGATAAATTGCATTTTAGACGCGCCGGATGATTTCTGGCCGTAAATCGCGGCCCCGCGGTAATCTGAAAGAATATCACCGCTTTGTACGATAGAAAGATTCGCCGGCGCGGCTATTAACGCATAATATTCCCCGGCGTCGAGTTCGCCGTCGAGACTTATCGTTAGCCGGCATTTTTCGCCGATATCCATATCGGATTTATCGATATTTACCGTAAAAAATATCCGTTTTTCAAGATGATCGTAAATATTTATTGCATGTTCATTTCCCGTATATAGCGCGGAAAACACCGGCATTTTTATAATCGCATCCGCGCCGGCGGCGTTTATTATATATGCTTCGTCCGATACTATAATTTTTTCAGTTTTTCCGTTTATCGTTATTTCACATTCGGCTTCTTTTTTTATTTTTTTCATTTTCGCCATTTCGATAAGTAATTCAAGATATTTTACCAGAGTCTGCGGGGCCGAATAAACCCCGCCAGACATCGCGGGCCCCTGTATCAGACCCGGATCATTGATGTTGATGAGCCCTTTTGATACTTCGTTAAACAATTTTATAAAATTTTTATCTTCGTTTTTTAAAAGCGCTTTTAAATTTATTAATATGTAATAAAGTATGCCGGTGCGTTCGAACGCTTTTAAAAAACGAAAGACGTCGTAAGCTTTAATAAAAGCCATAGAACTTTCCGGCCGGCCGCCCCGGACGGCGTCTAACACGGGAATGAATTTAGAAGTGAAAAAATCGATAACCGCCGGATCAACCGATGCTTTAAAAATAATTTTTCCATCTATTTCTACCGGTATTATGTCGTCTTTAGTTTTCGGGTCGAAAAAAACGGTTTCATAAAGCGTTGTTTTATGATTCGCAAGCGCGGAAATTATTTTTTCAAGCATTTCGGCTAATAACGTACATTGCGATGCCGTTTCTTGCTTTAAAATTTCAGAACCGGAAAGCGCCTTAAGAGCGGCGCTGAAATTCCTGGACGCCCATAAACCGAAATTAACGCCTGGATTCGAACCGGGATAGGGAAAAACCGCTCCGCTTTTATTATCGTAATAATTATCGTAAAAATTTTTGACGGATTTATTTAAATCAAGCATTATTTTATCCCGCAGTCCGTCGCCGCTTATAATCCCGTCTTCTATAGCTCTGAGCATAATAGCGCGAATAGCGATAGACGCGCTTAACGCTTCGGCATGAGCGAACCATGAATACATGGTAGTATTCATATCAGCTATAACAGAAACAAGCATTCTGGCGGGATTTAAATAAACGGCTATGTTTTTTGCGTTTTTTATTTTACATATACCGCCGTCGGAGATTATCACCTCAGAGTAAGTAACCGGCATAACTGAAATATCGAATATTTTAAAATCGCGGCGGTCAACTAAGGCTCCAGATTCGTCGCGCAGTGTAAAAGATATTGTTTTTTCGCCGCCGGTTATATCAAAAAGCGTTTCAGTTCTATAATTTTTAATGGTTATTATCCGTTTTTTTTCAGAACACGCGCCTGAAATTTCAAGTTCGAGATTTTTTCCGGAATTATTTATAGTTACGGTTTTT
>CAYQWL010000026.1:0-31433 GCA_964421195.1 uncultured bacterium
AAAATCGTCAATGCCTATCGCTATTTTCTTCATATATCAGCCCCGCTGTTTTATTATTTTAAACAAGATACCAACTTTCATTCCTTAAACACGCCGTCAGGAACTAATTTTTTTATTTTTCGCCATCGAGAACTTATATTTTTTTCATATAGCCGCTTATGTTTTCAAATATTTTAAAAAGTTCCGGGACCGCTTCAACAACTTCGCCGAAAAGTTCTATTATATCGTCTTTAACATATTCATGGGCGATTTCGTTTCGCAATTCCTTGATTTGCCTTATTTTTTCTATCGACTCAAAGAAACCGCTCCTGTGCGCCCGATTTAAAACATCTATGAGTGAGCCGTGGTTTTCAAACTCGACGGCGTCGATGCTTCTGAAGACTTTATAAATAATTATATCGGCCGTCCGGGCATATCTGGAGGTTAACGTTTCGAATGCGTCGAATTCGTCGTCGGCATAGTCTTTTTTTACGCCGATTTTACTGCATATTTCATAGGAGCGTTTCAGCCAGCGCAGACTGTCTTCGAGCGCGGCTAAGGCCTTATGGGCGTTGGCGATATATTCTTTTTGCGTCATATAATAACACCGCCGTTTATGGCTAATTTAACGAACGGGCTTTCTACACCTGTTTTTGAAATAACTATGTCTATTTTTTGTTCGCCGATTTTATTATACAAGTCGAGCTTTATCATGCGTTTTTCCTTTGACGTCAGTGTTTCCGACAGTATAAGCAAGTCGATATCGCCGCCTCTCTTCGAGTCGTCCGCCCTGGAGCCGAATAAATAAATCAAGGCGCCCGGATCGAAATGGGCTACCGATTCTTTAATCGCTTTTATTTCATGATCGCTCAGGCGCATAATTACACTTCGAAGACGTCGTCGAGCTTAATACTGAGCCCTTTTAATACGCCGACTTTAATTTTGGCCTTTTGAAGATAGATATCGGGCCGGCCGTATCTGTTAGTTTTTGAATCGAGCTTGAATACCATGGCATATTTATCTTCTGGATGGACTAACCAATATTCTTTAACTTTATGGTATTCGTATAATTCGAATTTAACCGTCATATCTTTTTTAGAAGTCGCCGGCGACAGGATTTCAATAATAAGATCGGGCGCGCCCACGCAGCCGTTCTCTTTGATTTTATTTTTATCGCATATTATCGAAATGTCGGGCTGAACGACGGTTTGAGATTCGAGCTCAGTTTCATCCGCTTCTGGTAGAATTATGTCGAAGGGAGCGGCAAAAACCTCACATTTTTGGCCTTTGAGGAAATTTTCAAATATAGTCAGAAAGCGGCGCGAAATTCTTTGATGAACGGTCTTCGGCGCAGGCGTCATAGCATACGCCGTACCGTCTATAATCTCCCAGCGCTCGTTTTCGGGCCATTTTAAATAATGGCTATAATTAAACTTAGTTTCTGCTTTTTTTAAAGGTAATCCCGCCACGACTCCTCCTTTAAATAATTCCTTAAATATCGAATAATAATTCAACACGCCCTCATTCTATCATAAAAACGAAGCTATATCAAATTAAATAGTAAAATTTATATATTCATACGAACAGCCTGCCTTTTATTTTATTTTATTAGACTGGCGAATTTTTTTACGTACGAACTCATATATAATTATATCGCTTTAAGAGCTTCACTAAAAGCTTTTATAGTTTTATTCAAACAAAACTCGTCGTGTGCGTATGAAATAAAATTAGCTTCGAATTGAGACGGCGCCATATAAATTCCACGCGCGAGCATTTCATGATAAAATTTAGCGAAACGCGCCCGGTCAGCTTTTCGAGCCGAATCAGCGTCATGCGGAGCCGCCGCCGTAAAAAAAACAGTAAACATCGAACCTTTGCGACTTACCGTTATATTTTCACCGCATGATTTTATTATATCATTCATTGCTGATTCAAGATAAGCCCCTTTTTCTTCCAGGGCGGGATATATTTTATCGCGGCCGCGAGAAAGCGTCCTGAGCATAGCCAGGCCTGCCGCCACGGCAAGAGGGTTGCCGGAAAGCGTCCCCGCCTGATAAACTCCGCCCTCCGGAGCTACATTATCCATAACGGCCGCCGCTCCGCCATAAGCGCCAATAGGAAGACCGCCGCCGATTATTTTACCAAGCGTAACTATATCAGGAGTTATGCCATATAGTTCACAGGCGCCGCCAGGCGCAAGCCGAAATCCGGTCATTACCTCGTCAAATATTAATAACACGCCATATTTCAAAGTAATTTCCCTCAAAAATTCCAGAAAACCTTCAACGGGTTTAATTAATCCCATATTTCCAACAACGGGCTCAATTATTACGGCCGCTATGGCTCCGCCATGGACTTTAAAAATCTCTTCCACGCCGGCGCGATCATTATAACGGGCGATAAGGGTGAGCCGGGCCAGTGCATCCGCAACGCCTTGAGAATCCGGCACGCCGTGCGTTTGCGCGCCGGAACCGGCCGCAACGAGCATGGAATCGCAATGTCCATGATAACAGCCGTCAAATTTAAGTATTAAATCACGGCCGGTATAACCGCGCGCCAGTCTGAGCGCGCTCATTACCGCTTCCGTTCCGGAATTCACAAGCCTCACTTTTTGTATAGCCGGAACCATGCCGCATATAAGCGAAGCCATCTCATATTCCGCCGTGGTCGGCGCCCCAAAAGACGCGCCCGATTTAAGCGCCTTTTGAACGGCAAGTCTGACCGCGCGATACGTATGTCCGAGAATCATAGGCCCCCATGACATAACAAAATCGATATACTTATTACCGTCTATATCTTTTATAAACGGGCCTTTCGCGCTTTTAACATAACGCGGAACGCCGCCAACCGATAAAAAAGCGCGCGCGGGCGAATTAACGCCGCCCGGTATTATTTCTTTCGCTCTGCGATGATACCTTTCAGATAATTTTGTAACGCTCACAACTTAACGCTCCCTTCCGCCGCCCAGCGCGCAAATTCATTCGCGTGATATGTTATTATAAAATCCGCACCCGCGCGTTTTATAGATATAAGTATCTCATGTACAGTCTTTTTTTCGTCAAGCCAACCATTACCCGCCGCCGCTTTAAGCATGGAATACTCACCCGACACGTTATAAGCGCATACCGGCATCTTAGATTCACCCTTGACTCGCTGAACTATATCGAGATACGCAAGCGCCGGCTTCACCATTATAATATCAGCGCCCTCTTCAATGTCCTGGGACGCTTCACGCAGCGCCTCCGACGAATTACGATAATCCATTTGATAAGTTTTACGGTCGCCGAATTTAGGCGCGCAATCAGCCGCATCACGAAACGGGCCATAAAAATTAGAAGCATATTTCGCCGAATATGCAAGAATCGGAATGTTGCTGAATCCTTCATCGTCAAGCGCCTGCCTGATATAACCGACACGCCCGTCCATCATATCCGACGGGGCCACCATATCGGCGCCCGCGCGCGCATACGCAAGAGCAGCCCTGGCAAGAAGCTCTATAGTTTTATCATTGTCAACCATTTCATTTAATATGATGCCGCAATGGCCATGCGACGTATATTCGCAAAAACACACGTCAGTTATCACAAAAACATCAGATACAGAAGCTTTTAAAGCCATTATAGCCTTCGGCACAAGCCCGTTTTCGTCATAGGCCGCGGAAGCCGCGTCATCTTTTTCGCACCCCACCCCGAACAGCAACACCGCTTTAACTCCTGCTTCACGGGCCGATTTCACTTCTAAAACCAGATTATCTATCGAATATTGATAAATACCCGGCATTGAACTTACCGGTTTTTTTATATTTTCGCCGGGCACTACAAAATACGGCATAACAAGTTCATTTAAATTAACGACAGTTTCGCATATCATATCGCGAATAATTTGATTATTTCTAAGCCTTCTCAGGCGAAGCGCCGGATAAAACATATTATCACCCTCATTTATTTTTTTAAAATTTTATCATTATATTCCAGACAAATGTTCATTCATAAATAGTTTTTATATGGCATCACGAATATAGTGTTACGTCAGAGCGCTATAACCGCATAATTCAAAACCATTATCCGCCACGGCGGATTTTAACTCAGGCGAAATAAGCGCTTCAAACTCTTCGCGCCACGAATATTTTTTAAAAGCCGCATCGCAGCATTCAATATCGTTATATTCGTCCGCCTGGCCCGGATGCGTCATAATCTCACAAAACAAATCTTCGCAATTCAGCACGCCGAACTTTCCGGCATAACCGTTTTCATCGAGCCGCGAACGAAAATACGACAAAAATTTAAGAATAACATCGAGTTTCATCGAACCGGAAAAAAACTGGCCGAAAAAAAAACGCGGAAATAAAATACCCGCTGAAACGAGTCTGCTATTAAACCATTTTTTATATAAAGGATTCATGTATAATATTTTAATGATATTTCCGGCCGACATCGTTAAAGGCCGATGCAATTTATAATCATAAATTTCGACCGGATTTCTTAAACGGCATATTCCCGCCTCGCGCATCGCTTCAATAACCGGCCCTATAATATAAGGATGCATATGCAAATGCTGGTGCGAATCGGCATGCGTCGGCTTAACGCCGAGCGCAAACGCTCTTTTTATCTGGTTAATAAGTTCTATTTTTACATGATTTCTATCGATATGACCGATATGTAATCTCTTAAAAAAATCAATAAAATTTTCAGGAAACATCCCATTACTATCAATAAGGGTTTTTATACGATTTAAATCAGGGGTAACGGGCCGGCCGGCCACTAACTGAAAATGAATGCCGACGTTAAGAGACGGACACCCGCGGGCACGTTCAGCCGCATAAGCCGCGTAAGGCGCGCCGGAAAGTAAAGTTGCGGACGTAAGCGCGCCGTTTAAATGCGCATTTACAACAGCATCAGAAACGCTTCTGGTAATGCCGAAATCATCGGCGTTTATAATTAGTTTTAGTTTATTTTTATACATATATTTTTTATTTAAGCCAAAACTGGAACCTGAAGGCTATCACGAGCTTCGATAACTATAAAAGCGACGGCATAATCTGTATCATGCGATATGCTTACATGAACGGCACATAAATTTTTATATTCGAATATTTTTTTAGTTTCACCATATAGTTCAATATAAGGCCTGCCGTCATCATAATGACGCAAAACGAAATCATGAAACCGCATACCCGGCGCGAGAGACATTCCAAAAGCTTTTATAAAAGCTTCTTTAACGGCGAAATTAGCGGCATAATGCTGAGGCGGATATGACTTAGACTCACAATAATCGATCTCTAAAGATGTAAATAACTTCCCGGCAAACCCCCTGCTTCTTTTAAGACTATTTTCTATACGTGAAATTTTAACTATATCGCTTCCGATACCATGTATCAAAATTCATACCTCTTTTTTATTATCAAAATCAAACAACCGCGTTGAATATCAAATCATGATACCAGAGCGCTCTCCGAATATAAATACTTATTCAAACATATTATCAACAGAAGATAATATCAAACAACCCGTCCGATGTCAATAAAATATGTGTTTTAATATATAAAAAACCATTAAAATAACTTTAAAGTATTATTCGAAAATATTAAAAATAATAAAAGCATAATAAGTATAAATAAATATAAAAAACTTGAATTTAAAAAAATATTTTGCTATAATGCTTTTGATAAGAAGCGGATGGAATGCATAATGAGCATAATTATTATACGTCATGCACATATATGTCAGACGTATGGAGGGTTATTTGGAAGAATTAATTTTAGAAATAGATCTCAGTCAATTCGCAAAACGAATATCATCAGACGATTCTAAAGAACGCATAGAAACTATCGAAAGCATTCGTGATCTTTCGTGCAAATCCATTAAAGCGAAAGAAATTCTCAGCATGCTGATTTCCGCGCTCGATACCGAGCAGGATCCGCAAATAATATCACGTCTCACAAAATTAATCGGCAAGCTCGGCGATTCTACGGTACTCATGCTGCTAAAAAAATACTTATGGCATCCAGATATGCGCGTGGTAGCCAATACCTTAGAAGGACTCGGATGCATTTATTCTCTCGATGTCATCCCCATAGTGCTGCCTTTTTTAAATTCGTCCGATAACCGGGTAAAAGCAAACGCCGCGCGCGCGCTATATGGTCTCAACCCGGCCATGGCGCTCGACAAGCTTAAAGAAATGACTTCTTCGGAAGAAGTTTTTTTTCGCGATTCGGCCGCTTATATACTCGCTTCTATAGCCGACCCGCCATGTCAGGAATTGCTCATAGAACTTATAATGGCTGAAACTGATATGGAAGTGCTTAAAAAATCCATTTCGACGCTCTGCAATAAAGGCGACGAGCTGACGATTGATAAAATAAAAAAAATAAATCAACAATACGGCGAACATCCGAAGCTGAAAATTTTTAACGAAATTATTGAATCAATAGAGCAGCGGCTTGCGGCGCAGCGCGATAATGTTCAAAATATCAATAAAATAAACGATCTTATTAAACTTACGGAAATATTCAATAACGGCTCTAACAAAGAAAAAGAACAGGTCTGCCTGCGTCTTTTCGATACGGGCGACGAAGGCGCGCTGCCGCTTTTAAAACGCGCCGCCAATGACGAAGATAATGCAATACGATACGCCGCTAAAAAAGCTATCAATAACATATTCTGTAAAATTTCACAGAAAAACAGAGCTCCGCTTTTTAACGATCCGCTTAAACATCCGCCCGGTTCACAACCCGCGGCCGTTTCTAAAACGCGAGATTCAAGGCCGGCTCGTCCGCACGCCGCGCGTCCCGATGCATTAGATTTCACCGATATTCTTGAAATAATCGAAAAAAATCCGCCAGTCTCTCCACCGACAACGGCAACGTCATCGCCGGCGGCAGACGCCGAAGGGGCCTCTAATAATTCCGTGCGCACGCTCGAAGAAATAGATATGGCTTTTTTAGTTCTCGATCTAAGCAACGAAAGCGCCGCACGCCGCGCCGAAGCGGTGTCAAAGCTGCTTTACGCCACGCGCGACACTAAAGGCGTAAAAGAAGCGGTAAAATATTTAGTCGAACGCCTGCATGTAGAAAATGAACCACAGGTTAAATCACAGATATTAAGAGTAATCGGCACTCTCGGTTTTAAATCGGAAATCGCGATACTCAAAAAATACGCCGAAGACGAAACTCTCGATTACAGAATACGGGCTAACGCTCTCGAAGGCCTGGGATTCATAGACTCCCCCGAAGTATTCGATATTATCGTTCCGTTTCTAAAACATTCAGATAATCGGATTAAAGCCAATGCAGTTCTTGCCGCATGGAAGCGCAATTCCGAATTTACATTTAACGCGATATCAGATATGATTAAATCATCGAACGTGGCCATGCGCGATTCTGCCGCCTACTGCCTGCTGATGCTCAAATCGCACGATCGTAAAATTATTAACTTAATGTTTGAACTTTTCATTCGAGAAACTACTACTGATATAATATTAAAACTAACGCAGGGACTTTCTATTCTCGGCGATGAAAATATTTTACAGGATATGCAAAAAATACTTCCAAACGCATCCGCGCTTAAAGCGCCTTATATACAAACCATAATAGACAAAATCAAGCAGAAATTAGACAGTCTTAAAAATTTTAACACTCAGGAAGCCGCACGTGAAAACCATCATGAACAAAGTGATTTCGATGTCGAATTCGAACGTTATGTAGCCAGCCGGACGGACGAGGCAAAACACGATCGTACCGACGACGAAATCGACGACGAAGATAATGAAGATAAAAACGCGTACATAGCGCCATTATCTTCACACACAAATCATATTAAAAATACTGCGCCGGGCGAACGCCGCGTTCGGGAACAAAATTATTATGAAAAATCCGACGGCACGCGCGCTCCGTTAAAAAGCGCCGAAGCGCATCTATTCGAGTTTAACCATCCTGATGAAAAAGTTCGATTGAACGCTATTCTTGCCATACAACGACATCTCGCCACTGGATTGCCGCAGGAAAATTTCAATCAGGTAGAAATGATGCTGACACTTTCGCTCAACGATGCATCACTGCGCGTACGCAAAGAAGCTTTCGACGCCTATCAATTAATTCAAACTCACCGCGCTGTAATTATAAAAAATAAAAAAAATCAATTAGACGGTGATTAAAGATGAATATACTCGTTTGCGACGATAAACTCGTAATGGTCAGGTTCCTTCAGGAATTTCTCGAAAACGAAGGCCACTCGGTAACTACCGCGGCCGACGGCGAGGAAGGATATAATAAATATATTGAAATCCAGCCTGAAATAATAATCACTGATATGAAAATGCCAAAATTAAACGGCATCGAGCTGCTAAAAAAAATAAAAGCTCATAATGCTGATTCAATTGTAATAACCATGACCGCATTCGCCACTATAGAATCCGCTATAGAAGCTATGCGGGAAGGCGCCTATGATTATATTATCAAGCCTTTTTCAATAGAGCAGATAAAAATAATAATGAACAAAGTCAGCGAAAAAATAATGCTCATTAAAGAAAACAAATATCTCAAATCACAGTTGCAAACCATATACCGATTCGACAATTTAATAGGCCAATCAGGAAAAATGAAGGAAATGTACGAACTAATTTCACGTGTGCTTGATAACAAAGCTACTGTAATGATCACCGGCGAGACCGGCACTGGAAAAGAACTAATAGCGCGCGCCATACACTATAACGGGCCGCGCGCAAACGGGCCTTTTATTAAAGTGAACTGCGCGGCCATTCCAGAAGGCCTGCTCGAATCGGAACTGCTCGGCCATGAAAAAGGCGCATTTACAGGCGCCATTAATAAAAAAGAAGGTAAATTCGAAATAGCCGACGGAGGCACAATATTTCTCGACGAAATCGGTGAAATACCTACCAGCATACAGGTAAAACTTCTTCGCGTGCTGCAGAGCCGTGAATTCGAACGCGTCGGCGGGAACCAGACAATCAAAGTAGATATTCGCATAATCGCAGCGACTAACCGTGATTTAACGCAAGCGATCGCGGAAGGCCGTTTCAGAACCGACCTTTACTACCGGCTCAACGTAGTTCCAATATCAGTTCCGCCGCTGCGCGAACGCATAACGGATATTCCAGCGCTCGCAGACCATTTCATAAAAAAATTCAGCGAAGAAAACGGCCGGCCGATTCTTAAAATTTCAAAAGAAGCTATGGAAGCTTTTATTAAATATAACTGGCCCGGCAACGTGCGCGAACTTGAAAATATAATAGAACGAATAGTCATATTAAGCAAAGCCGATACAATCACTTATTCCGACCTTCCGCCGCACCTTCTGCCTAAAGACAATCAGCTTGAACAGCTAAGCGTCCCATCGGTCGGCAAAAATAAAATGACCGAAGTCGTAGATTATATTGAACATAAAATGATCGAAGAAGCGCTTAAAATAACTAATGGCCAGCAGACCCAGGCCGCTGAGCTGCTTGGTATAAACCGCGGTTCGCTTATCTATAAAATGAAAAAATTCAACCTTTATAATTTATAATTTTTTATCTATTTATTCAAAAGAAAGTTATAAAAATATTAATAAAACAATAAATTCTTACATTTTAAAACCAGATTTATAATTTTATCGAATAAAGAGAATATCCATTTTTTTCGGTTAAAAGTTCGCAATATTCGCCTATAAATTTTTCAAACACGGATATTTTTCGCGGCTCAATCAAATATTCGAGAAAAAATTTTTTTGATTTTTCACTAAGAAGAATATGAGTTATCTTTTTAGATATAAGATATTTTTTCAAATCACCAGCTGAAACATGAGGAAACGAATCTATAAGCTCGCCGTCGGCATTTAAGTTTTCAATATTTTCAAATGGCGTCGGTTCAAAAACATCGCTCCATATATATTTTCCGGTAAAATAATAAGTCCTCGGCTCGTAAAGCGGCGCCAGAACAACTTCACCTGTAGAATTCGCCGCTATATAATTATAATGACGCGCGCAATGATAAAGAGGCAGATTACGGCAAAGAAATTCTTCGCCCGTTTCCATTCCGCACAAATATTTTAACGGTTCTTTTTTCACGAATTCCATCGCTGCCGGCGATGCATTAAAGAAAAGAAAAAATACGCCTATCATCGCGGCAGGAACCAAACGCACTCTAATAATCGAAGTGCGCAATAAAAATATTTTGATACCTTCAGCCGAGATTAGATAATAAACCGGAAGCACCGGAAGAAAATATCTGGTTGACTGTGCTCTGAGAACAAAAATATAAAACGCGATAAAAATAAAAAATATGCACCATGCAAAACGCGGCCGGCCAGAATCGCCGCAATCGCCGGAAGCATTCCGCGTATTAAATTCAAACCTGGCAATCGAATAAAGCCCATATATAAAAAAAGGGATCAAAATTAAAAACGTAATTCCCATAACGCCATCATAACAACGGATGCCATAAAATTGTGAATCGACGGTTATAGTATATGGGAACACAATAAAATTCGCCAGAGTTTTTTCACGGCCGATCCTGTTTAACACTTCCAGATAGCTTTCAAGATTATAGTAATATTGCGTTTCCGTCACAAACACATCTTTAAAAAATGGATAAAGCGGATTTCCGGTAAACGCGAAATTTTTAATACAATAAGGCGAAAAAAGCGCCAGCGCAATAAAAACTGTCAACGCCGCCATGTTAAGACGAACCCTGACGGTGCCGCAACGATAAAATAATATCATAGCTATAAAAAGTATCGCGGTCATAACAAGGCCAGTATATTTAACTGAAAGCGCACCGCCCATAAATACAGCCGCAGGCACCGCCATTCCCGTAGCGGCAAAGAGCATGGCGCCGGTGAAATAAAAGGCAAGCCCGAGATCGACAAAAGCATACGAAGCCATCATAACTATCTGCGGATGTGAACAAACAAGCAATACCGCAAATTTACGAACGGTTGCCCCGAAATGCCCCGCAGGCAGCTTCGACGGAAAATTAATGATAAACAACGCAGTAAGCGGTACAAATAGCGCATGAAATGTCGAGCAAAGCGTGTCAAAGCCAAACATTATAAATACCGAATATATCATATTGAGAAGCTGAGGATACCCCCAAAAATATATTTCAGGCATGAAATTCATTCCGCCTTCAAGAATATAACGCCTGGGAATCTCCATTTGATAAGAAAGCGCGTCCCAGCCGGTCTGAGGCAGCGCGGAAAAAATTAACGCAAATGCCGTCAATAAAAAAACGGCCGTGTCAAATATAACGGCATACCACGGCCATTTTCGCAAAGAGTCGATACCGATAAAAAACTCCGGGGCAAATTCTGAAAATTTAAATGCCGGCATCACGCCGCGCCGCATCCTGCCAACCGCTCCGGCAGCCAGTGAAGGAAAAAATAAAATCATCGCGGCCAGAAGCGGAACCGCCGCCAGCAGTATTATTATGATAATTGAAAACGAAACCCTGCCTGCGAGCCCGAACGCAAACAGAAGCATAACCAGAGCCGCAATTACCTGAAAGCCAAGCGCCACAAACAGAAGCGAACGCATCCGGTAATTCATGGCATCTTCCGATATCACCGGCGCCAGAAAAACAGCTCCGGCATTATGCGACGCCACAAAAAAAGCAATTAAAAAAAGATACTTCAGAATATCGAAAGAAGGAACAAAATGGCAGGCCGCATAAATCCATCCGATATATAACACCAAAATTGAATATATAAATAAAATTATATTTGCCAGCATGGTCCTCCAGAAACATAAAAAAGCAGGAAACCATTCATTATTTTTCAACCACAGGCCGCTTCGCGTTAATTACCGCTTTATAAAATAAAGCGGCGAAGACCGCCGCAATAAAAATCCAGAATATATATTTTATAATCTTATTCCCGATATCATAATTCAAAAAATTATATTATGAGCGGTTAAAATTAATTATATCTTTATTCTATGATTATTTTTCCTCTACTTTTTCAAGTTCCGTCTGTAATTTTTCAATATCGCGAATAACCTGACGGGTATTGCCGAGTTTATTAATTATATTTTGAGTGTACATAGCTTTAACGTCTCTAAGAATAGGCGCGAGTACTTTTTTCGATTCAAGACCGCATTTTTCAACTTCGCCGATAAATTCATTAAAAGCTGTTCCATCGTTATCGTTAGCAGGATTTAAATAATTCATTAATTCGAGTTTAGAATCGGCCGCGCGCATATCGTTGGTGGCGCTGTAAAAAGTATAAGTAGCTATCGCGCGCTGCACCTTAGATGCAAAATCAGGATGATGCGATGCATGAACCGAACCCGCTTTTTCGATTAAATAAAGGCAGGCTTTAACATTATCAGAATTAATTTTATCGACTTCATTATCGTTAGGAACAAACTGGGAACCAAGTTCGATCGTAAAAGAAAGAGCGCCCATAGCGCCGTATAACCAATCGTCGGAATCGCCCATAGCCGGATAAAGATCAGAACTTTTCGTCGGCTCATAACCATTAAATTTAGCCATAGCTTTCGCTAATTCAGATAAAAGCTGTTCGTCTTTCGCGACGGCTTCATAAGCATAACCAAATGGAAATAACACCAGTTCGGAATAGCTATGAAATGAAACTGAAGTCCTGAATTTTTCACGTTCCGCAAGCTGTTTAACCGCGGTCGAACAGGGTTCAGAAAATGGCGCTGTACCGTGGTACGTATCTGATCCCGGATAAGTAGATGCGCCTACCGTTCCCCATTGATATCCATAATTTCTATTTAAATCCACCCCATAAGACTTATCAGAATTCGCGCGACGATTTTTACGCCACATTTTAGATTTAGTTTGTGAATATACAAGCCCATCGGGATTAACGACGGGAATTATCCAGATACTGCGGTTATCAACAAGCTGCTTTATGTTTTTATCTGACGGATATTTAGAAACAATCTCTTCAACAAGCGCGGTAGGCACCTCAGAAGATATCCATTCACGCGCATGAGTAAGTCCCATCACAAGAGCCGAAGGCTTATTGGTTCCGCCGCTTATATTAAGCGCATATACCGGACGGCCTTCAACGCTTTTGCCTATGACATGAAGCTTGCATATATTCGGATAATTAGCTTCAGCGTCTTTAAGTATTTTTTCGATTTGATCAAAATTACGATATTTAGCGAGAGTTCCAGCACGCGTAGCGCGTAAAATCGAATCCGCGTCGCTGTTTATTACTTTGTATTTATAGCCGAGCGATGCTACTTTCTTTAACTGACCTTCAGTAATAACGGCAATAACAAATTTTTTCTTGTGTCTGACTTCCGGAAGGTCGAGCCCCATATTAGCGAGCTTTGCCACTTCAAATTTATCTTTAACGAAAATTTTTACAACCTGTGGAACTTCTTCTTTTAAACCCCGGTTAGAAAGCTCATCGTCCGCAAATGAAAAAGCCGGCATTAAAAACGCCGCTAAAAAAACTACCCCCAGAAACAAAAAAAGAACACGTAATTTCACAAAACTTCCTCCTCACTTCATACTAAAAAGAACCTCTACGTGTAGCAAAAATTATATGTATTTATTTTTAATTTTTATAAAACGATTATACCACTAACAATTGATAGTGTCAACCTTTATTACAATCATTTTTATAATTTTTATTTTTTAATATATTTAGATTTCGTCATAAAAACCGATGCGTATATTATAGTTAAAAATGATCCGCCGGTAATTGCGGCAAAAACAAAAAGCGCCATGCCAAAAATAAAAAACAGAAAATCTGACAGCATATAAGAATAAGAAATCGTTTCAGTGCCAAAAAGTGTTTCAGTATATAAAAACGGCTTACGCACTTTAACGCCTTTAACTATACCAAGCTCATTTATTTTTTTTTGCGTCATCTGATAAAGTTCGAGTTTTTTTTCGTTTCCGTCACGAAGCACCTGTACCACGCTTATATCCGGCATATTAGAGGTCGCCGGCGATTTATACTCGATACGCTCTACAGTTCCGCTCCACGGAATTATATAATTTGAAAGTCCTATTTTATAGTAAAAAATAAAAAGCGCAAGATAAAAGCATATAAGCAAAACGCTCAAAATTTTTGCCGTTAAAGGAAAATCAGGCTTTTTGTCACGCAGAGTGTCCAGCGGATAAAAAGTGATTACTTTAAAAAAACTCGATACATCTTTTAACCTGTTTGAAATTTTTTTAGACGATAAAGAGCTAATAACAATCACCCCAAACTATATTTTACTATATTTTCCCCATTTTTTTTATTTTTTTACGATATAGCTTTTAATGCACGGCTTTTTTATGCTACATTTTGCTCGGCTGCGGCCCGATTGTCATCGGCCGCTATTATATCGTAAGCCTGTTCGAGCTGTACCGATATTATCTTCGATATTCCTTTTTCTTCCATTGTAACGCCATAAAGCAAATCAAGATGCTGCATGGTTTGTTTATTATGCGTTATTATTAAAAATTGAGTTTTATCCTTAAAATTATTGAGCATTTTGATAAAACGCAAAACATTATATTCATCGAGCGCGGCTTCTACCTCGTCAAGAATACAAAACGGCGATGGTTTAACGCGCAATATAGCGAAAAGCAGAGAAAGCGCAGTCAATGACTTTTCACCGCCGCTCATAAGCGTAATGCTCTGAAGTTTTTTACCGGGCGGCTGCGCCTTTATATCAATGTTACATTCAAGCGGCTTAGACGGGTCTTCAAGTACGAGCTTTGCACTGCCGC
The DNA here is from genome assembly GCA_964421195.1 of uncultured bacterium. Taxonomy (GTDB): domain Bacteria; phylum Muiribacteriota; class UBA9980; order UBA9980; family UBA9980; genus UBA9980. Next base: position 14,675 of record CAYQWL010000026.1, read on the forward strand.
CGCTAAAAAGCATTTGGAAAATTTCACCGATGTAATCGTTAATTTTATTGAATGTATCATTAAAAAGTCTGCTGCATTCAGCATCGCTTTTTTCCACTATTTTATAAATGCCGTCGCGCGCGGAAATTAAATCATCGCGCTGCGTTTTCAATTCATTAACGCGCTCCTGTAAAGAATTATAATCATCGATAGCGGAACGATTGACTATGCCCAACCTGTCTATATCGAGCTGGATTTCGTCTATCTCCGCCGCGGCGCCTTCGTACTTGAAAGTTTCATCGCGGTATTCATTAAACTCATCTTCACGAAGCTTATATTCAGATTCAAGAATATTAAGCGTATTTCTGGTATTAACTTCGATTTCCGCCTGCTTGATTTCTATTTCATGTATTTTAGCGAGCATTTCAGCCGATTGTTTATTGCGAAATGCGATCATGCCTTCTTTACTTTTAAGCTGTATTGAAAGCGTTTCAAGCTCTTTAGTTATTTCGTCTTCCTGCTTTTTTATGTCAGAGGTCTTCGATTTAATTTCGTTGATTTTATTTTGAATACCGATCAGCTGAGCGCTGCATTCCTTAAATTTATCTTCATATTTGAGAAGATCGTCTTTATTACCACTGTTACGTTTAATAAGAGAGTCGATTTCGTTACGATTGTCGATTATTTTCCGGCGATAGTTACTAATATTTTGATTTATAGCAGCCTGCTCCACTTTGCGATCGGTTAAAAGGCGGCTGAGCTTTTCAAATTCATCCCGTTCTTCCGATTGACTGCTTTTACTTTTTTGAAGGCTTTCACGTTCAAGTTGCAATTTTTCTTCAAGCATGGCGATAATTTTTCGATCGCCTTCTATTTCCGGTTCAAGCGCCGAGCTTTTTTTATTATATGATTCAACCAATTCAACGAGAGAAATCATTTCACCGCCGGCATTTTCAAGCATTCTGGCGTAATCTATACCACTTTTACCGGCGGTTTCAGCAAAAGCTTCCAGACGGGTTAATTCAATTTTCAACTTATCTATTTCATTTTTTAAGTCTTCAAGGCGTTTCCTGATGGAATCGAGCTTTATATTATCCTGCCCGATTTTATCGTCGAGATAAACGGAACGTGATTTAAGCGCATCGAGCGCGCCGGAATTACCGAAATGCCCGCCCGCGCCGCCGCCATGTTTATCGAGCGATCCGCCGGTAATCGCACCGCTGGCCGTAATAAGCTCGCCTTCGAGCGTAACTATACGCCCTGAAAAACGATTACGCGAAACAAATTCATTAGCATGCTGAAGCGTATCGACAATTAAAACCGGATTAAGCAAATACTCGAATACGTTACGATATTTAGCATCGTATTTAACTAAATCAGCCGCTACACCGATAAATCCTTTCAACCCCGACGGTATAACGGCGGGAGGCCCGGGACGAACCGTATCGAGCGGTAAAAAAGTAACCCGGCCGGCTTTATTTCTTTTAAGAAGATCAATACAATTTTCCGTATCACGAGCTTTTTCGACTATGATACTCTGCATATTACCGCCGAGAGCCACTTCAAGAGCGATTTCATATTCGGGCGCGACGCCGACGAGTTCTGAAACCGGACCACAAATTCCTTTAAATTGCTCCGGCTTTTGCTGTCTTGCGCCAAGTATAAACTTAACGCCGAATTTAAATCCGTCAAGATTACGGCGCACGTCTTCCTGCGCTTTAATCTGAGCTCGCACAGATATCAGTTCGGCGGAATTATCCTGTATGGATCTTAACAAACGCTTTTCATTCTCAAGCGCATCACGTAATTTTTCTTCAGCTTCCATGAGCTTTTTTTTCAGCTCCGCATGCCTGCGAATATTATTACTCTGATCACTTTCACCGGCGCTGCTTTTTTCTTTATAATCGTTTATACGCGTCTGTAAACGATCTATTTCATAGCCAAGACGCCTCAATTCCTGCGCATTATATTTAAGTTCGCTTTCTTTCTGGTTTAACCGCGTCTTCACCTTCGCCAGTTCGTTCAAATTTTCAATACTCGTATCCTGTGATACGGTAAGCTGCTTTTCACCGCTTTTAAGCCTGGCCGAAAGCGTTCCTATATCTTCCTGCAATTTTTTAATTTCAATTTCTATATCAGCGCGATATTTTTCAGAAGATTCTATTTCGATCGCAATCTCTTTATTTTCAAGCTCCAGGGCTTCAATATGATCATCGACTTCATCTAAACTGCGCACATAAGATTCACGATTCGTATTTATCTGCGTAATTTTCGTTAAAAACTCTTTTTCAACGTTCTGCAAAGTTTCCTGCTCGGATAAAATATCGTAATTATCTTTTTTAAGCCGCGCATATTTATCGTTTAACGTTACTATTTTCGCCTGTAATGCTTCCGTTTCAGCTGTAAAAACAATAATTTTCTGCGAATGTTCCTCGCGTTTCCTATGATATTCGTCGGCGACTGCGCGTTGCTGCGCAAGCTCACGCCGCTGAAAATCGAATTCATAAACTAATTTTTTTAATTTTTTATTTTTAAGCCGCTCCATTAATTCTATATAACGCCGCGCGATCTGAGCCTGCATTGAAAGCGGGCCAAGCTGCTTTTCGAGTTCGACCATAAGATCGGTCAACCTATCGATATTAATCTGAGTATCGGCGATCTTACGAAGCGACTCATTTTTATCGGCTTTATATTTTACTATGCCGGCGGCTTCTTCTATAATAGCACGGCGCTCATTGCCACGTGAGCTTATTATATTATCGACCATGCCCTGGCCGATTATAGAATATGCGTCACGGCCAAGGCCGGTATCCATTATTTTTTCTTTGATATCTTTAAGGCGGCACTGTTCGCCATTAATTATATATTCACTTTCACCCGTACGATATATTTTACGCGTAAGAACGAATTCGTCGGAATCCATTTTAAAAAAACGAGTACGATTATCAAAAGTAAGACGAACCTCACAAAACTTAGCGGGCTGCGCCATAGAAGTCCCACCAAATATAACATCGTCCATTTTCTGACCGCGAAGCGCCTTCGAACTTTGCTCGCCAAGAACCCAGCGTATGGAATCGCATATATTCGATTTTCCCGAACCGTTAGGTCCGACTATTCCCAGTAAATTAGAAGGAAACTCAAGAACAGTACGATTGGCAAATGATTTAAAGCCATATATCGTAAGATTTTTTAAGTACACTTATTATAACATCTTCCTTTCAGCATTATTCTCTACTCACGGACGGCAATATCGCATATCCGAAATTCCAACACTGCCCATTACAACTCTAAAATTTAATATATTATACGCCAGTTTTAAATAAAATTCAATAGATGTTATTTTTATTTTATAAAAAAGATATGCCGGCCGAGAACCATACATTATAACAAAGTTTTAACCAATACCATTTTTAAACACGATTGCCGGCTGAACGTTTTTTTATTTTCCCGGCCTTCACTTTACCGCCACATAAAACGCATGCGGCGAGAAATTCACATTCGGCGGTATCCGCAGAATTAAGCGCGGCGCCTTCACGCATCTTAACAGCTTCAGCGGCGGCCGCCGCCAGACGGCAATCACCCGATTCATAAAATGCGCGGGCCAATTTTATATAAACGGCCGGCGGCGCATCGAGATTATAAGCGCATATTTCTTTTTTATAAGTAATAACCGCCCTGCGATAATCGCCAAGCCGCATATAAATATCACCGAGCGTGTCTAAAAACGCCGGATAACGGCCGCTAACGGGCGGACAATATTTTACCGCCGTAAGACTGCATTTTAAAGCGTATTTTAAACACCCGCCGGAAGCGAGCAAATTATGCGCCATATTGTTATTATATTGCGGTTCAAGCGGCGCTGCGGCAAGACATTTTTCATAATATTCAACCGCCCTGTCGAAAGCGCCATTAAGCGAATAAATAAGAGCCAGATTGGCTTTCGGAACGACGGAGGAATCATCGAGTTTTTCAGCCATGGATAAATATTTAAGCGCCATACCGGTTTTATTTAACTTGAGCGCCAGGCCGCCAATGTTTTGATAAAGCCTGAAATCGGGCGGCTGTTTAAAAAGACGGATACAATCGTTAAAAAGTTCGAGAGCGGTTTCATATTCCGCGCAATAATATTTATAAAGTCCGTATTTACGATAGGACTGATAATCGAATTCTTCGACGAACGAAGGATTAACATAAAAACCATTCACGAAATCAGCGATACGCAAAAACCTCAACGGATCGGAACGTAAAGCGCCCGCTTCGACAAAATGCCCCGAATTTAAAAAGCTTATTCTAATAACGGGAGGAACGTCGCCAAAAACAGCCGCAAGTCTTTCATTAAAAGTTTTCGCTAATTTATGCGCCGACGACGGCCTGAATTTCTTTTTAAAGCATGCCAGCGCCTTATCGCTTGAAAGCATTCGCCATTCATCATATTCCAATCCATGCGTCCGGGCCGCCGCACGCAGTTCATTTATAAGCGAGGAAAATTTAACCGTTCCCGTACATAAAGTCCTTTTAAGCACGTCATGAAGATTAAATAAAACTAAAGAAGAAAAATTTTCAAGTTCACGCGATGAAGCGGGGGCCTGATAATATTGAACAGCCGGCAATTCACGCGGCGCAAAAATATCGCTCGAATAAAGCTCTTTCTCCGCGACTCCGGCGGGAACGCATATATCGCCAGCGCCTATCGAAACGTCTGAACTTTCCTTTTCGACACCGCATACCGCGATTTTTTCCATTAAAACCGAATCGAAAATATCAAATCTTTTCGATACGCTGATTACGCCTTTGAATAAACGGGGAAAATTACCTATTTTTTTAGACGTATCAGGATCATAAATTTCGGACGAACCGTCGTATCGGGCGTCATATACTTCAAAGCGGCTGTCATAGCCAATTCCGTGCGCGCTTCCGCCGTTGATCAAAATTACGCCGCCGCGCCGCTCTATAACCCTGACGCACGAAAAAGTAAGCGAACCGTATTGCGTAACGCGATTTTTGCCGAACCGCTTTGAAGCGTAAAGAGCCATATCGGCCTTACGTATTAATTCACGCGCGCCGATATCTATAATATCGAAATTTTCAGGAGGATTTTCCATAGCGATACGCCCGCGCGGTTTTGAATCGCCTCTTTCATTTACAACTTCGCGCGTGGAGATAAAACTACTCGAGGACCCGTCCGTTAAAGTATTCGCCGTAAAAGACGGCGTCATAAAATTAACCGGCGCCGCGTCATAAAAAGCCGCGCCAACGCTTACTGTAACGCGCCCGATTTTAAGCGCCGTCCCCGCCGCCTTCGCGATAGCGCGGCCGTCGATAGATTCTACCGCCGCACGTATATCTTCAGCCAGCGCTATAGCTTCGCTGCGAGCTACGCCGGAAAGGGCCGCCACGAATTCTTCTCCGCCGTAACGGGCCGCGAACGCGCGGCGGCCGTATCTTGAAACCACGGCCAGCGACGCCTCGGCAACCGCCTTTATAACGGCGTCTCCGGTATGATGGCCATAAGTATCATTAAACGCCTTGAAATTATCGATATCAAAAAGTATAAGCGCGGCGCCGGCCGCACCGGGATCGTATTCAATCGGCGGATCGTTATAACGAATTAAACCCCATTCCTTCACGGACCGTAAAATAAAACGTCTTAATTCTCGTTGAAAATAACCATGATTATATAACGACGTCATGGGTTCGATATCGGACAATGCCCGTTCATGGCAGAAACCTTCACATAACTTCAACGCAAGCTCGATTTCGTTATAACGAAGTTTCATGGCGGATTCCGTCTCATCAAAAGCAAGAGCGTAAAAACCGCGGGCAAGCTTAAATATACAATAAACATAATGCCGCGACGCCGTTTTTTTTATAAAACCGGCCGTGGAACACGAAAAATCGACGCCGTTTAAAAGCTTTATAAACTCCGGATCAAACCCGCCAGGATAAAACTCCGCGCGCACTTCCGCTTCGGCTACCATAACCGCGCGCGTCATCGGAACGCTGAATTTAATTATTTTTTTAACTCCGCAACCCGTTTTCGTCAAATTATCATAAATTATTTTAAGCTCACGGCAGGGCATTTCATCGATAGATAACGCATTCATAATAATTCATTCCCCGGCATAAAATTATTCAAAAGTCTGAAATATTTCTCCGAGCGTAATATTTTTACGCTTTCAACGAGATAATCATCATTTTTGTTTTCGATGGTCAAAATCGGTTTTACTTTTTTTTCGACAAGAATTTTAAAAATTTTTTCAAAATCGACGGTGCCGCGTTCTACCGCGAGATGCTCATCAGAACAGCCGTTATTCGAATGAAGATGGAGTTCTTTTAAATATGGAGCAAGCGAGCAGAGCCATTCTTCAAGCGAAGACGGGCCGGCATAAGCATTGTAATGGCCGCAATCAAAACATATTCCGAGGCCCTGCTTTTTAAAAGTTTCACAGGCCGAAATAAAAAAATTCAAATCCGGTTCATATACGTTTTCGAGCGACACGCTTACTTCGAAACTACATGCATAATCAAGAATTTCAGCCAGACTCGAATGGAACCGGCTATTCCATTCGGATTCAGACGCCGAAATATAAGAAACCTGTGAATAACCGCTGTGAATAACGACATTTTTCGCATTGAGAGTTTTAGCGATATTAAGCGAGGTGATTATTCTTTTGACCGACAACTTTCTGATTTCGTTATCAATAGAGCCGAGCGACAGATCCCAGAACGGCGCGTGCAGCGTAGAAACCATCGAATTAGCGCGCAACATGCCGCTTAACTCGCCGAGAGCCGAATGCGAAATCTGTTCAAGAGAATTAGAATCTATATAAATTTCCGGAAAAATTCCGAGTTCCTTAAATAATCTGAAACGCTTCGCCATGTCGCTTATTTTTATATTGGCGAACAGGGGCGTTTTAAGCTGCGCCGCAAACATAATCACTCACTCCCGTCTTTATTTACCGGCCGCTTTTCAACATTTTTCACATCGGCATCCGAAAGCCGGCGCGCTTCGTCGATTAACATTACCGGTATATCGTCTTTAACCGCATAAGCAAGCATACATTTAAGGCAATGCAGCTCTGAAAGTTTCACGTCATAAATAAGTCCGCCTCTGCAGGCCGGACAGCACAATATTTCAAGCAATTTTTCAACCGGCATAAAATCCCTCCTCGATATTTTTAATTTTTATCACGCAATTATTATATTTTAATTTTTATCGTCGCAACACCATAATTACGTTACAGGCGCTCAATTATAACTTTATCATCCGTATCTGCCGCAGCGGCCTCCCATATTAAAAAGAATTTTACCGTTTTTTTTCACGCATATAATTTCACATTTATTCGCGCAGCCATTACATTCGAAAGCGCCTGTAGATATATCGCCCGCAAAAGAATCAACTCCCATAAAACCGCTTTTTTCTTCGGGCCTGGCGCGTCTTCGCTTACGAGCTATCAAAGCCGAACCGATAGCGCCCATTACATCAAAATGTTCCGCGACGTATATTTTTTTATCAAGCGTTTCGCCAAACGCCTTTATAATTCCGCTATTAGCGGCTACGCCGCCCTGAAATACCACTTTATCGCGAATAGCTTTGCCGCGGCCGACGTTATTAAGGTAATTATTTACCAAAGCCACACATAACCCCGCTATTATATCATGCTTCGGATAACCCATCTGCTGTTTGTGTATCATATCCGACTCGGCGAACACTCCGCAGCGGCCGGCTATTTTAACCGGCATAACCGAACGCAGAGCGTAACCGCCAAAATCGGCTATATCAATGCCGAGCCTCTGAGCCTGCTGGTCTAAAAAAGACCCGGTGCCGGCGGCGCATATCGTATTCATCGCAAAATCAGTCACGACGCCGTTTTCTATAATAATAATTTTTGAATCCTGACCGCCGATTTCAAGAACCGTAGCGGCGTCGGGGTAATAATGCATAGCCGCCACCGCGTGAGCGGTTATTTCGTTTTTAACCTCGTCCGCCCCTATAAGGCAACCTATAAGCTGACGGCCTGAACCCGTTACTCCCGCTCCGGCCACTATATATTTTTCGGACAGCTCTTTTTCATTTTCCATAAGCGCCGTCCTGGCGGCTGCGATAGGCGAGCCATTCGTTCGCAAATAGCGTTTTTTCAATAAATCCGCATTTTCATCGATAATCGCGAGATTAAGCGAAACGGAACCGGCATCGATACCGATATAAACTTTTTGTTTACATTCGTTTTTTTTCATATTTTTTTATTTTTATCCGCCGTTTTCATTTTTAACATGTCTATATAAGCTTCGAGGCGCGTAATAAAAGCGGCTTGCGATGTATGGCCGTCATAGGTAAGATATAAGCATGAAATCGAATTATCACGGCAGACACCGGGCAATATAGTAGTCGCGACAAGTTCCGGCATGCAGGAAAAAGGAGTGATATGAATAAGGCCGTCGAAGCCTCTACGTGCATAACCGATTGCCGAAGCCACCGTTTGTATTCCTTTGCCGCCGATATCGCTGATAATATAACGCGCAGCGGATTTTTTCTGGTTGGCGTAAGAATTTTTCGAAAAATAATCAAGTGAAGATAATTTTAGCAGCCAATCAGATAAATAAATATTTTTTTCCACCTGTGCATTAAGATAACCAAGCCTTCTGCCTATATTCATATTCGCCTCCGGATCAAGAAGCATATAAATTTCACCAAGAATACCTATCCGTATTATTTCGCGCGGGTCTATATCGGGCTTCAATTCGGTTGAATAATAATATTTTAATTCGCATGAAAGTTTTTCAGCCTGCCGGCGCGTTCGAGTTCTTAAAAGAATATTTTCTATATCATTTTCAATTTTATCGACCTTACTCTTATTAACGCAGCGCGCACGGTAATAATAAGCTAATTTTTCATTAGCTTCCGCGAGCTTTAATATTTTCCAGGCAAAGCCGAACGCCGATATTATCGTCAGCGCATCGAGTTTCAATATAAAAGAAAGCTCTCTAAAAACCTTCAAAATATTATCCTGATCCAGTACAAACATCTTAAAACTATATCCGGCGTCACGTAATATTTTTTCCTGTAAAAGACCATAAAATCCAAATCTGCATGGCCCATTACCTCCCGCCATTACTATCGCGTCCGCGCCGCAGGTTATAGCCTCGACGAAACTGCCGACGCAAATTTTAAAAGGCAGGCATACCTGTTCAGGAGACAATTTAAATCCGATTTCATAGGTACGCTCCGTTACCGGAGGCGGGATAATATAATTAACGCCCATTTTATAAAAAAGAGCGGTTAGAACAACGTGAAGATTGCCCATGCGGGCGGAGGTAATATTCATAGCAGTTATCGAGAAAAAATATTTAAAATCCGGTCTAATAACCCGTACTTTTTAACGACGACCGGTTCAACCTTCTCACCATCGATCGTCCTGGCTATATTAACAAATATCTTAGCGGCAAGTGATCGGCCGTTTAAAACGACCGGCCTTTTTTTAAAATTAGAGGCTATGATATCGTAATCAAAGGGAATTTGCGCCATAACAGGCAGCGCGATGGATTTTTGCATTTCATCAGGATCTAAGGCGAGAGAATCGGCTATCAGATGCGCTTCTATTTTATTAATGATAATGCTGATATTTTTAGGCAATATGCCATTAGCTTCCATCAATCCGGCTATGCGATCAGCGTTACGTAGCGAAGCGTGTTCGGCGACGGTTACAATCAAAGCGTGTGTGGCGGGCGCGATTGCACATGCAAAACCGTTTTCTATGCCCGCGGGCGCGTCTATGAGTATATAATCGAATTCCTTCATAAGCTCATGACAGAAAAATCCCATCTGCTTGGGTGTAAGATGGCTTTTATCGAGCGATTGCGACGCGGCTATTATAAAAAGAGAAGACACGCGGGGATCCTGAACCGCGGCGGAGGCGAATTTCACTTTACCGGCGGCGCAGGCGACTATATCATGAACGCAATATTCTTCAAGTCCCATTATAACATCGAGATTTTTAAGGCCCGTATCGCCGTCTATTAAAAGCACGCGCCGTCCGAGCAGCGAAAGCGCCATACCGAGGTTCGCGCATATCGTCGTTTTTCCGGTGCCGCCTTTACCGGAAGCTATAGTATATACCTTTGCATAACGTTCTTTTGCCTGACTTTTTTCAGAATTTAAAAATTTCGCCGCATTTTCGGCGGCCGGCGGTACGCCGTTATCTGCCCACGCTGCCGCATCCTGGTTTTCTGAAATACCGCCAATACCATTATTATTCAGCAAATAAAACACATCCTTTAGCGGGCGCCGGTTCAAAATTTCCTTTTAATAAAATTTCGTTATCGCCCGCGCTGCAGATAACGCTGCCGCCTATCAAATATTCAGGTATCTGGGAATAAGTAATATAAACATCTCCAATGGAAGCTTTTACGGGTTTAAAAGAACCCGCGTAAATAAAAGAATCGCAATTTTTAGCGAGCCCGGCCTGGACCGACCCGCGCATTTCACCGAGTACAATAACCGACTGCTGTGCCTGAATATGCCCGCCGGCATTAAGATTTCCTAACAATATCACGGAGCCGTCATATTCTAAAATCTGACCGCAACGAACATTAGCACGGGTATAAAGCGTCTTTTTCGATTCAAAACTAACGATCGAGTTCTGGTCGGCCAGAGCGGCCCGGCGTTTTTTAGCCGCAATATCAGCCGTATTGGAATAAATATGAGAAACCTTCATATCGCAGCGCTGTTGAATAAATGCCTTCAATTTTTCAACATCTTCGGCGCCGAAAGTTCGAGACCGCAGGTCTATAGATAATTTACCATTATTTCGTTTCAGGCCTGATTCGTTTATTTTAGCGCATATCGCGGTTCCGATGCTTCTTTTAAGTACCTTCTCGCCCACCCTTAAAATGCATCCATCTTTAGTATTTTCAACGATTATAGAATTATTCGGCGAACGATCGAACACGGTCATTGCCTCTTACCTTCGTCCTGAATTTTCGTAATCATTTTACGGGCGTATTTATTATTAAAATCAATTGACAGCGCTTTATTATAAAAATAAAGCGCATTGGAAAGATCATTTTTTTCAAAATAATAAAGATCGCCGAGGTTTATACATGCGTTTATATGAGTTGAATCGAGCTCGATCGTTTTTTTATACATTTCAATAGCTTTATCAATATGGCTTTCATTATGATAAATTACGCCGATTTGAAAATATGCGTCTTTAAAATCGGGATCAAACTTAAGCACCAATAAAAATTCTTCGAGCGCGGATTCTTTAATGCCTTTTTCAAGATAATACACGCCGAGATTATAATGTGAATAAGGATCATTCGGCACCAGATCGACGTATTTTTTCATATAAAACGAAGCTTTTTGATCATCACCCATTTTAGTGTATAAACTGCTTAACGCGCTATATACCACAGGATCTTTTGGTTCGAGTTCGATAGCCGCTTTAAACGAAGACTCAGCCAGTTCGCTCTTTCCAAGTTTAGCGTATATAACGCCGAGATTATAATGCGCGAATTCCATTTTATTATTAATTTCAAGGCCTTTCATTAAAAATTGCACGGCGGTTTTATAATCGCCTTTTTTAGCGTAAGCCAGGCCTATGCTCGCATAAGATTGCGCATGGTTCGGATTTATTTCTATGGCGCGTTTATAATTTCTGATAGCCAGATCTATCTTACCGTTTTGCCCGGCGACATTGGCGAGGTTATAATACTCAGCCGCCGTACGATATTTTGGAAGTAAATCCACATCGGGTTCAGGATCGACTTTTTTTGATTTGCCGCAACCGGCACAGGCCGCTATTAACATTACCGATATAACCGAATATAATGCCGCGTTTATAAAGCATCTCTGACGCCTTTTCATAATACTCTCCTTTATTTTTTTGAAATCGAGCGTAATTATATAATATTTTTTTATAAAATGCAAAAATTAATTTTTAAACATATCGAATATAATTAATTTTCAAGCCGCTTTGCCGCATGAGAAGCGGGGTATTTTTGCGAAATTTCCGCTTCGATGAGCGCGGCTTCATAATTTTTCGATATTTTTCTATAACATTGCGCCATGTAAAAAAGCGCGTTCGGCCCCGGCTGCGCGGCAAGACGCCTATGCTTTTCAAAAGCAACGAGCGCTTCCTGAAAAAGCCCGCGTGAAAAAAAAGACACGCCTTCGCGAAAGTAATCGGTCAATCTGTATTTAAGCATCATAAGATTACCGCCTGACGTACATAAAACAAATATATTCTCGTCGGCCGCCGCCGCGTCAAGGATTTTAAAAGGTTCTTTCAACGCGAAATCTTCACCTATGGTTCGAGCCGAATCAAATGAAAATCCTTCGAACGTGTTAAAAACCGCTATATTTTTACGATCGCGCAGACACGCTATCGCGGCATTATTTTTCATAAAAGTCAAAAGCGAAAAAACTTCGCCATCCAAGGACGCGTCATTGCCGGTTTCGAAAGTTTTAAGCAATTTTCCGGCGGGATCGAATTTAAAAATCCGGTTGTCTTTTTTACCTATGAGATAAAAATTATTAAAAGCATCGACAGCGAGCGATGAATAAGATTTCCCCGTGTCAGTCATCGTAAAGCGGCCTGAATCCCGGCCGGTAATATCGAATTTATACAAAAACGCTTCATTTTTACAGAGCCCCAGAATACCGCCGGCGCCGTCACAGGCGATAGAATTAACAAATATTTTACGCGGCTCGATTTTAACGCTCGTAATTTCAGACGGAATGTCTATGCTTTCGAGTTTCGCATCCGGCGATAATTTATAACATTTTTGCGCATTAAGATCAAAAAAATTAAAGCAAGCGACATGATCGCAGGTAAAGAAATTTTGCGGATAATTGGTTTTTTTAGAAAAAATATCATTTAAAATTTTTAAAAAATGAAAATTATAATTAATCGTATAATGCTGGTTTGAAATATAATCAAGAATATGAATTTTATCGTGAACATCGGCATAAATTCCATAATAACGAAGCGAATTCGAACCGAGTATATCGCCGTAATGTTCTATATATTCGCCTTTCGAATTAAAAACCATAGCGCTTTTTTTATCTTTATCGCTTATAATTATACGTTTAAGCCTGTCAACGGTTATTTTATAAGGCGATAAAAAACGGCCCGCGTTTCTGCCGTAACCGCCGAAAGAAAAACTGAATACGCCGCTCTCCGCATAAACATTGATTTTATAATTTTTATCATCGAGTATATAAAGCGAATCGTCAGGACCGATAGCAAAATCACACGGAAAAAGATTATTTTCAAAAGTTATATCGGCGGCTTTAACCGCGCCATAACTTGATACGACGACGCCTTTAGAATCGATCTTTTCGATTATGCGTTCGTTCTTTTTAAATATAAAAACATGGCCCGCCGAATTTTTTAAAATTTTATCGCCTGCATAAGTTTTTAACGAATATTTATAATTTTTTCCTCCGCCCGCGGCATTTAAAACAGGCGCGATGTTTAATATGGAAGATGACGCGCTATCAACTATATAAATATCGTTTTGCGGCGAAAAATAAACGTAAGCATCGTCCTGCATCATTTCATGTTTCAAATCGAATATTTTTGTCCCGTTTTCATAAACGAATATTTTTTTTGAATTATATTCGATTAAAACGGTATATTTGACATCAGAAAAAACTTTAAGCGCGAACATACGTTTCAGCAGCGAACCTTCATTTTCGGTAATATCAGCCGCATTGAGTAAAACACCATCAGGAGTAAACCTGTAAAAACGGCCGAGTATGGAACATGTCATAACTATATTTCCGTTCGCTTCACGCACCATATTGGATGGAGCGAGAATACGGGATTCGCCGCCAAAATTTAATTTAACCCGGCCGGTTAAAACGCCGTATTTATTAAAGGTAAGAAGATATGATGACGCCTTGTCATATATTACAAAATTATTATCCTGATCCACTACAAAATTAGAAACCGACGATGAATTTATAAATTTATAACGGTCTAAAAGAAAAAAATCTTCTTTAAGCAGCAAATGATTTTTAAAATATTTTTCATCGTCTGAAAACATAAACGAAGGCTTTAATAGAGTGCTTCCCAGAGCGGCGTTTTTTTTCTGCTTCGATTCAAGACGTTTTTCAGCTTTAGAAACATATTTTTTCATGAAAAAAGCGTCAAGCGCATCTTCGCAGGCTGAAAGAAAAAGCGGCGCCGTAAAAAGCAGCGATGCTAAAATTACTTTTTTTATTAAACCGGATGTCGTATAGCTCATTTACTCAACCTCTCGTCCGTTCCGCGCCGCGGCCCTTAAACACGGTTATCGATAATTAATGGCCTGCCGGAAAAATACCATTACGTTTTTTCATCTGACCGCCCCGGCGCCCGTAATTTCTTCCACGCTTACCCGTAAAACATTTAAGGCCGCTTCGGGCATAAGTTTAATTATTCGATTCGCCGCCGAATCGCTCACATAAATACCGGCTTTAGAATCTACGGCAATGCCGCCGACAGCGGAAAAATCGCCGCCAAAAAATCCCATAAAAGAACCGTTCTGGTCAAAAGCCGCCACCCTGGCGCCTCGGCCAAAACCACAACCGGCGAGTATAATTTTATCAAGAAGCACAGCCACAGCTGACGCCTGCTTAAAGCCCTCTATTTTTTTTAAAGATATTTCAGTTAAAACATTACCGTATTCATCAAATTTAGTAATCCGGCCATTGCCCGAATCAAGAACATATATCTTATCGGCCGAGTCAATCGCGATATCTACCGGCTCATTAAATTTACCGCTTCCATAGCCAAACCCTCCAATTTCAAGCATATAATTTCCGTTTTGATCGAACTTTTGAACACGATCATTTTTAGAATCACAGGCCCATACATAATTTGAACGATCACAGGCTATTCCAAGCGGCGCGCTCAAACGGCCGAAGGCTTTTCCGTCACCGCCAAAAGCGAGTATAAAATTAGCGTCACGGTCGAATTTTTGTATCCGGTTATTGCCGCGCTCGGACACGAATATATTTTTAGGAGTAACGGCCACGGAAACAGGTTCATTAAAAGAAGCCGCATTCGATACTCCAATATTATTAGGAGAAATATTTTTTTCATCCCATGCGAAACTTCCGAATTCATATAAAAAATGACCGGATGAATCAAATTTTTGTATTCGATCGTTACCGCAATCACACACCAGAACATTGCCGGATGAATCACAGGCAATTCCAGCGGGACCGGAAAATAATCCGCTCGAACGTCCAGACGAACCGAAACGCAGAGATTCAGAATATAACAGCCGGCGATATTCAAAAAGTACGGCATATTTTTTCGCGCGCTCCAATGAATAACCTCCGGCGGGTTTTCCGTTTTCATCTTTTAAAATAACGGCATACCGTGAAAACGCATCCGCGAGATTTATAGTTACGGCCGATGAATCGCCTTCACAAACAAGAACGGAATTAATTAATTCATAGATTTTTTGATTTTTTTCAGAGGTAGAAACATAAGCCGAAATAATAACCGGCGAAGTAAAATCGAAATAAAATTTATAAGTATCCATAATGCCGCGCTCTATTTTAACGAGCGAAGCCGCTTCGCTTCGATTAATACAAACTGGATCGTACAGGCAAAGAAGCACGCACGCCCAGAGACATGCGCTTACAAAATGAAACGAAAATTTAATTATATTTTCCAGATTGGCCATACGGCGTTTCCCGCCTTTTTATAATATCTTCAGAAGAGCCTGGCGTTTTACTTTCAAAAAAATAAAACGCAAATGCGGCTACAAATAGATGCCGGCACAGGCACAAACGCAAAAGTTATTATATCAAAATAATATGCTTAATTCAACCATTACCATCTATAAAATTTTATTTTTCAAAATATCTTAATTGCGATTTTTTTTAAACTGATCAATATCGATTTTAAGATTTTTTAATTTTTCATAAAAATGCGCCCGATTAAGGCCGATTTCCTGAGATGTTCTCAATATATTTCCATTATTACGTTTAAGCGCCCTGGTTATATAGTCTATTTCAAATTGTTCCACGAGTATTTTCTGAGCTTCATGATATGGCTTCGCTTCGAGATCGCTGACTTTATATACGCCGTCATAAACATGACGGCAGTTTTCGCCGGGGCCTGACTCGATATTATTCGGCGGGCATGGAGCGAGGCCGCTTTTTTCAAGGGCCGCTCCCGCGTCTTTCAGGCCGCTTATCTGTATTAATTCACATGCGTCGATAACCTCGCCGTCGCAAAGTACCAGAATACGCTCTATCGTATTTTGAAGTTGACGAACATTACCGGGCCAGTGATAATTTTGAAGAACCGCCATCGAATTTTTAGTAAGAACGGGTTCCTTTTTACTTATCTTAACCGCGTAATGCGCCAGAAAATGTTTAACCAGCATCAGCACATCGCCGTTTCTTTCACGAAGCGGCGGCATATTTATATTTATCACGTTAAGTCTATAATAAAGGTCTTCTCTAAAGCGCTTCGCCGCTATTTCAGATTCAAGGTCTTTATTGGTAGCCGCAATCAAACGGACATTCACATTCAACGATTGACTGCCTCCGAGCCGTTCAATAGTCTGTTCCTGAACCGCTCTAAGCACTTTCGCCTGTATTTGCATGGGCATATCGCCTATCTCATCTAAAAAAAGCGTGCCTCCGTCCGCCATGCCATCCATGATTTCCAGCTTTGTTTTAAGTATGTTTTCTCTGGAGCCCAACATCTCTATGTGAGACACGCCTATTGATGTTATTATTCCCACTTTTGGTTTTGCCGGAACAGACAGC
>CAYQWL010000027.1:0-14506 GCA_964421195.1 uncultured bacterium
TTCACACCTTAAACAAGGTCAAAAAAATGTCTTGACTTTGTTATCCACTTTAGTACTTTATTTAAGGCAGCTCGGATTGCATTTTATATCGGTCAATATAATAAACTGCGTTTTACTTTTGCTTTTAATAATAATAGCTTATAAAATGTTTGCGATAGCTAAAAAAGCCGCTATTTATCTTATAATTTTAACTATCGTGCTGGTTCCCTTTCTTTTTTTGATTATATCGTCGTTTTTTATTAATAGCGGCGGTTTAAATGAAATGATCCGTTAAAAATCGCCGTCCTTTTAAATATAAAGATTCGGACGGTCAGAAAAGGGGTAGTTATGAGTTCTTTTTCAGATAAAAAGCATGTTTTTAATTTTAATTCCGTTTTAAACCTGATAAAATTAAAACCCAAACGAAAGGTCGCCGTAGTTTGCGCCGCTGATGAGGCCGTTTTGAAATCGGCTGAAATTGCTTCCCGTGAAAATATTCTCGATTTCATATTTTTTGATAACGCCGTTAAAATTAAAAAGGCTGCGCAAGAATGTAAAGTGGATATTTCAGGTTTTGAGATCGTCGATACAGGATCAGAAAAAGAGTCCGCTTCTCTTGCCGTGTGCGCCGTCCGTGACGACCGCGCGCAGATATTGATGAAAGGGCATTTATCGACCGGAATGTTTTTAAAAGCTGTATTAGATAAGCAATCCGGGCTTCGAAAATCTAAACTGCTTTCTCATATACAGGTTTTTGAATGTCCGCTGACCGGGAACCTTAAAATGATCTCCGACGGAGGTATGAATTTATATCCGGGTTATGAAGAACTCTGCAATATAACATCCAATGCGATAGAGGCTTTTTATAAAATATGCGGCCGCAGGCCGAATACCGCTTTAATTTCAGCTTTCGACCGGCCCGACCCGCGTCTGAAATCGTCCGTAGATATGTCCGCGGCCGCCTGTGACGTTAAAGTTTATATAGAAGGCGCGCCTGTTCCGATAAACGGCCCGATAACTCTTGGCGCGGCTGTTTCCTCCGACGCCGCGGCGAAGAAAAATTTAAGTTTAAATTTTAACGGCATGGCCGATATATTCATTGTTCCTAATATAGAAACCGGTAATCTGCTTGGTAAATCTTTATTTTATTTCGCGTCATGCCGTTCGGCGGGAATAATATGCGGCACGGCAAAACCGGTAATTATGCTTTCGCGGGCCGATGATTTTAATACTAAACTTAATTCAATGGCGCTCGGAGCGTTACTTGCATCGGAAAATTGATATATTTTATCATTAGAGGTCCGAGTCGTTTAACAAATAATATAATAATGATGATATAATGATGTATTCCGTAGATAATGATATAAACATATATAAATTAAGGAGAGGTTATGGAGTCTAATTTTTTGATATTAACGATTAATCCTGGTTCTACTTCTACTAAAGTCGGACTTTATAAAAACGAAGTGAAAATTTCGGAAAAAAATATCAGCCATCCCGATTCAGAAATAAATAAATTCACCTGTATATTTGATCAGCTCGATTATCGTACGCAGATGGTCAAAAATTTTATGGCCGAAAACAATACCGCTTTAAACGAATTATCCGCAATAGTCGGCCGCGGCGGCCCCATTCGTCCGCTGGAATCCGGCACTTATATAGTTGACGAAGTTATGGTAGAAGAGCTTAAAACGAAATATTCAGTTTTGCACGTTTCCATTCTTGGAGGGCTTATCGCTAAAAATCTCGCCGACGGCATCGTAAAAAACGTATTTATAGTCGATCCGGTATGCGTCGATGAATTATGCCCCGAAGCCCGTATAAGCGGTCATCCTGTAATCGAACGTGAAAGCCTTTCACATGCGTTGAATATAAAAGCGGTCGGACGCCTTGCGGCAAAAGAGCTTGGAACGGCTTATGATAAATTAAATCTGGTAATAGCCCATCTGGGGTCAGGCGTTTCCGTTACCGCTCATAAAATCGGCAAAATGATAGATGTAAATAACGCTTATGACGAAGGGCCCTTTTCCATAGACCGTACCGGCGGACTTCCTCTGCGCGCGCTTATTAATTTATGTTTCGACGGCGAATACGATAAAAAACGGATACAGGAAATGTTTATGAAAAAAGGCGGGCTCATAGCTTATCTTAATACTAACGACGGCCGTGTTTTTGAAGAAATGGTTAAATCCGGCGATCAAAAAGCAAAAGCCGTTATGCACGGATTATGCCATCAAATAAGCAAGGAAATAGGCGGAATGGCAACGGCGCTTCGCGGGCGCGTCGATGCTATCGTACTTACCGGCGGACTCGCTCGTTTTAAAAAACTCGTCGAATTAATCGAAGAACGAGTATCGTTTATAGCAAAGGTTCTCATATTCGGCGGCGAAGACGAACTCGCTTCGATGGCCGCCGGAGCATACAGGGTGCTTTCCGGTCAGGAACCGGCTAAAAAATTAGAAAATAAAAATTAAACGATTTTTATGAAATATTTTTTTTAAATTTAGAAAGGCGGAAATTGATATTTGCTTATCGGTTACATAGCCCCGGAATTTTTAACTATAAATTCGTTAAAAAAATAATTTTAGAAAAACGATAATATTTTTTTATTACTTTTAGTATTAGCTTAATATGTTTTTATAGTTTAACGATTGTGCCGGCTATGATTATACCGGATAATAAAGATATAAAAATATGGGAGGGTGCTTATGAGTAAAATGTTTAAAAACAGAATAGTTAATTTTTGGTTATTGTCGGTGTTTTTAATTATTTTATTCATAATGCCGGGCATTTTTCCCGCGGGGACGGTTTCGACTTTTATCCATCAGGCGGTTGCCGGCAACGGTCAGACTATTTCCTTAAAATCTGGTTTTAATTTCGTCAGTTTTACGGTAACGCCTGAAGATAACGCTTCCGAACTTATAACTAAAAATTCTAATATAATAGAAGATATTTATCTATACAATGCAACAGCCGGAAGCTTTTTAAGCGTATCAGAAGGCACCCTTTCAAAACTTTCGATCGGTAAAGGTTATATAATTAAATCAAAGACCGAAACGAGCATAACTATAAATGGTCCGCCCGCCAGCACTATTGGCGATATCCCATTAAAAAAAGGCTTTAATCTTTTAGGGCTGTCTAAATTCGATTCAACTTTTACCATTAATAGTTTTGTTAAGCTTCTTGACGTTAATTCTTCCATTACCGGCGTTTATAAATGGAGTTCGGCTGCCGGCAGCTTTTTTCAGGTAGTAAGAGACCCTTACGGCCGTCCGGTTATGCTTGACGGAAGCGATCCGGCGCTTAAACCGGGCGAAGCTTATTTTATAAATGTTTCTGAAGACACAAAAATTAATTATGATACTGAAATAAAATTTTCAAAGACGTTAGCCGGACTTTATACCGATCCAGCTTCGGCTTCAATTGCATCTTCCGGAACTTATGATCTTGGGGCTATAAAGGTTTACGCGCTTTATTCAGACGGTTCGACCGTTGAAGTAACGGCAAATTCTTTATTTACGGTTAAAACAGGAACGATAACCGGAAAAATATATTCGGCGCCGGCATATTCTTCTACCGCCGTTATGACGGTTTTATATACTGAACCGGTTTCGGGTATTTCAAAAGAAGGATATTTTACTCTTTTTATAACCGGCTCCAGCCAGGTCCCGGTTAAAACGACAACATATAAATGCGTGTATAAGCTTGCATCACAGGCTAAAATAATAGACGAGTCAGGCATAATAACGGAATCCGTTACTTCGGCGCAGGTAGTATTAAAAGTATCTTCAGGCGTCGAGGCGCCGAAAGCCGGCGATGTAATAATCGGTTATTACGGCGATGGCTATCTGAGGAAAGCATCAAGCATTTCAGCCGAGGGGGACAGGGTTTTTATATCTACCGAAAAAGCCGTCCTGGAAGATGCATTTGAATCGCTTGATTATTCTTATAAAGGAAAACTTTCCACTTTGCATGCTTCAGATACTTCCGCGCCCGGCAGCATTGAAGAGCGCGCGGTCGGGAAATTTTTACGCTCTAAAAGCATAATGCCATCGCCTGTCGCCAATAGAAGCATCATCTCAAAGGATAATCTTAAAAAAATACTTGACCATGCAAGTTTATCCGTTACACTTACCAGGGCGGACATTTCTTTTGATCCGATAGTTGAATGCGATATAGAAATAGGCTGGTTTAAATTAAAAAAATTTTTATTTATAGTCGGCGGGGATTTGAGCTGCGGGGTAGAATTTCAGGTTGACGCGGTTTTTTCAGCCGGCCTTCCGTTAAAATCGGAACTTGAACTTTTTCATTCGCAGCCGTATGTATTTAGCGTGGGCCCCGTGCCGTTTTCTTTTGAATGGGATATTAACTGCGGAATAGATGCAAACGCGGCGGTTACTGGCAGTTATTCATATTCCGGCGATTGGCTTTTTTCCGTAAGGGTTGGCGCGGAATATGACGGGAACCAGTGGCGGAAAATTAATGATATTAAAAGGACGTCATCTGCGAAAGACGATTACGGGTTGAAAGGCTCTATTGAGATAAAGCCTTATTTGAATTTTGGCTTTGCCCTGAAAATCGTCGGCATTACCGGTCCAAAAATGTATATGGAAATATTTCTTTCATTTCTCGCTGAAATGGCGTCCACCGATAAAATAGACATATCCGTTTCCGCCGGAGCCGGCGCTAATGTCAGCTTTGTTGTAGAGCTTTTATCCTGGACGCTCGCGGAGTTCAAATCCGAATTATTTTCCATTTCATGGAACATATATGAGCGGAGCCTTGATTTTTATCTTCCGCCTCCGCTTATATCCGTGCCTGGAGGCGTGTATCTTGACGAAAAGTTAATAACGATCACTTCGACCGTAGAAAATGCCATTATTAAATATACCATTAACGGCGAGTCGCCGTCATCGGATAATGGAACCGTATATGACGCTCCTTTTACCATAAAATCAAGTTGCACGGTGGAGGCTATATTGATAAAAACTTCAGGCGGGGTACGTATGGTTTCTGATACTGTTAAAATTTTTTATGATATAGTAAGCGCTACTAACCCTAATTTAGTAAAAGTGAAGATTTCTACTTCGCTTCCCGGCATGCCTCATAAGACGACTCCCTGTACGATTCCATTTGGCATTACCGAAGATGAATGGCGAAATTGCAATTTCGCTACTGATGATCCTGAATATGTGTATGCTATTAAAGGAAGAAAATTTTCATGGTCGTATGTTCCTATAAATTATGATGGGTGGGTATTTCAAAAGATGTCAATAATTTTTGGCGGTACTTATAGCGGTGAAATGGATGGCGTTCATTATGAAACTTATCCGACCGGCAATTTAAGTATTAAAGCTTCTTATACGCGTTATAATTCGGAAAATGTGCAGGTGTATCCGTTGACCGTTATAACATATCCGTCAAAAGATTGCGGCACGGTTAAAATCGACAATAATAATTTTGGTTATTACTGGCCGTGGGGGACTGAAATTACAGCTAATGCGGAGGCCGCTTCGGGATATATTTTAAATTATTGGCAATGCAACATGGATACGAGGGGCTTTTTAAATGGAGAAAAAAATACCTTTAAAACCGGCAGTGTTGATAATACATTAAAAGCTTATTTCGGCGTGAAAAAAAGCGCGGAAATTATTTATGAACCGGCAGGAACTGTTGCAAGTCACGAGTTACTCAGATATTATGATGTCGGAAGCACGCTTGGTTCAAATTATTTAATAGGTTATTACCCGGCCCTTGAAAATAAATATTTTTGCGTGGATAATAAATGGGTTAGCATTAAAGCGACTGCCGCGGCGGGATACAGGTTTAACCATATTGACATAGACAACGGCGGCGGAAGACAGGTTTTGAATAATTATCCCTGCATTACTAAGTCAATTAATGAAACACGGATTCCAGCGGATTCTGATTTAAAAATATATATCGTAACCATTCCTGAATAGTCCCGTATTATATAAATAAATCAGCGATCACTTAAATCAATCTACGATATAAATTGTTTTTTAAAAAACGGATACGTATTATAAACGGCATGTGCTGCGCCGTCTGAATGCGTATCCGTTTAAACGTAAATAAGTAAACAAATAATTACAATATGAAATTTTCAATTAATTTTAAAATAATAATAATATTTATGGTGACATTTTTCGTCATTTCATTATTCATAGTGCCGATAGCGATTAAAATATTCGCCGATGATTATATTGCGCACGAGAATGAAAAAATGGTGAATTGTTTGAGCAGGTTCAGAAAAGGACTTGATTTTTTCGTAGATAGCCTCGATGCGACTTCCTCTGACTGGGCCGCATGGGATGATCTTTATTATTACGTAAAAAACAAAAATAATGATTTTATAGAAAAAAATATTTATCCGGCCGTTTTTAAAAAATTCGGAGTTCATTTTATAATGATTTTCGACTCAACCGGTGAAATAGTTTTTGCCGATTTATATAATGATGATATTAGCAAAAAAATTGAAATCGATAAATCGGCCGCCGCGGATTTTATAAAAAAAATAATGTCTTCAGGGACCGGTGTCCAAATGCGTTCCTTAAAAGGCGTAAGCGGTTTTCAAGAAGATATTATGTTATTTGCCTGCCGGCCTATATTAACAAGTGAAGCGAAAGGAACGCCGGCGGGCCGCTTTATTATGGGCCGTTATTTTAAAAATCAGCTCCTCGATCAACTATTTAAATTAACGTTTTTAAAAACTGATTTGATTAATATCGAACGATTCATTAACATAAAAGAAAATGTCTCCGTTTATAATCAAATCAAATCTCAGGGCGCATATATCGAAATAACTAAAGATCTTATAAAAGGATATTCATTTTTATACGATCCTTATAATCGCCCGGCGGCCGTTTTTAAAATTACCAATCAGCTTACGATTTATGGGCGCGGGATATATGCGGTCAAGATTTTTATTATAATTTTTTTTATTATAATAATAATATCGCTTATCATAAATTATTTTATAATTAATAAATTATTCATTAAACGTATTATGAAAATTTATAATAAAATTAAAAATATATCAGGTTCGTCTGGCTCTGAAACAAATGCCGCCATTCCAAGCAGCGATGAATTAAGCGAACTGGCTTCTGAAATTAATTATACGCTTCATAAAATAAAAACTTCTTTTGAAGAACTGGAAAGATCGCGTGCTCTTCTCGAAATAAAAGCGGCCGAAGCGGATTCCGCAAGCCGTTTAAAAAGCAGATTTCTGGCTGTAATCAGTCATGAGATCAGAACGCCCATGAACAGCGTTATAGGTTTTTGCGATCTGATGAGCGATACACCTCTTGATTCCGAACAAAAAAAGATGTTGAGCCATATTAAAATTAGCGGTAAGCTGCTTTTAAATCTGTTAAACAATCTTCTGGATTTTTCTAAAATAGAAGCTAATAA
The DNA here is from genome assembly GCA_964421195.1 of uncultured bacterium. Taxonomy (GTDB): domain Bacteria; phylum Muiribacteriota; class UBA9980; order UBA9980; family UBA9980; genus UBA9980. Next base: position 7,411 of record CAYQWL010000027.1, read on the forward strand.
GCTTACTATTGAAAATCTCGAATTTAATATATACGATATGGTCATAGAAGTGTATGAAATGCTTATAATAAGCGCATATAATAAAAAAAATGAATTAAAATATAGCATAGACGATAAAATAAAATATTATTTATATGGAGATATGTTAAAACTTCGTCAGGTTCTTATGAATCTGGCGGGTAACGCCGTAAAATTCACCGATAATGGCCTTATAATGATCAGGATCGAGATGCTTTCTGAAACATCAGAAGAAATCGAAGTTAAAATATCGGTAGAAGATAATGGCATAGGAATCGCTCCTGATAAAATAAGTAATATTTTTTCGCCGTTTATACAGGCCGAAAAAATGATTAATAGAAAATACGGCGGCACGGGGCTCGGTCTTTCCATCGCGAACGAACTCGTAAAATTAATGGGCGGCGATAAAATATCGGTAAATAGCGTTGAAAACAAAGGCAGTCTATTTTATTTTGTTATTAAATTTAAAAAAGGAGATTTATTACCGGTTAAAAACAACAGTAGTCATTATGCCGAAAAAAAATGTAAAAAAATTATTGGCGGTCACATTAAAATATTGTTCGCCGATGATGATGATTTTAACAGAGAATTAGGATTAAAAACGCTCGGTTCCGCTGGCTGTGAAGTTACGGCCGTTCGCGATGGAAAAGAAGTGCTGGAAAAAGTTGAAATCGAAAAATACGATATTATAATAATCGATGTTCAGATGCCTATCGTCAACGGCATACAGGCCACTAAAGCGCTCAGGGAAAAGGGCGTGAATATTCCCGTGATCGCCGTTACGGCTTTTGTATTTAAAGAGGTCCAGGATGAATGTTTAAATGCCGGAATAAACGCTGTAATTTCAAAACCCATTAATTCCGATGAACTCATCGATGAGATAATACGATTGGTTCCACGGGCTTTGGTCGAATTTAAAACACGCGATGATTTTGCAATAAAAACCGGGGCGGGCGAAGAAATTATTAAAACGGAAGAACCCCCGTCTTTATCAAAAAAACGCGCTCCTATGATTTTTAATTATGAAAAAACGCTTTTAAATATTGGAAAAAGCGAACAATTATTAATTACTTTAATAAATCGCTTTAAAAATTCATATATGGAATATTTAGGCGATATCGAGGCCGCTAACAATGCCGGCGATATTGAAAAGCTCGGATTTTACGCCCATAAATTTAAAGGATTCGCTTTGATAGCGGGCGCGGAAAAACTTGGCGGCGCTCTCGGCGAACTTGAAAAAGCCGCGAAAAAAAATGATTTAACCGCGGGACGGCTCCTTGAAACGGTAAAAAAAGAGCTGGAATGTTATTTACAGGCTATTAACGAATTAAAAAATTGAGTTTTTATTAAAAATATAAAAAGAATGGACGGGGTTCCGTTGAGAATATTTTTAAGCTTATTTATATATAATTTTATTTTATATTCGGCGCTTTTTCTTGCCGTTTTATCTTCGCCTTTTATCGCTTATAAAATATACAGGACCGGAAAATATCGTGAAAGCCTTTTTCACAGGCTCGGAATTATTATAGATCCGCCCGGCGCTATCGATAAAGATGATAAAATTATATGGCTGCACGCAGTTTCAGTTGGAGAAACACTGGCAACTATCGAGCTGCAAAAAAAAATAAAAACGGCTTTTCCCGATTATAAACTTTTATTTACCGTTTCTACCGAAACGGGATTCACCATTGCACGGCAAAAATGTAAAAACGCCGACGCCGTGTCTTATTTTCCGATGGATTTTCATTTTTCTCTTAACCGCTTTATGTCCGGCCTTAATATAAAAGCAGTTATTTTAACTGAGACTGAAGTCTGGCCAAATTTGCTGAATAAATTAAAAAAAATGAATATACCTGTTTTTATTATTAATGGAAGAATATCTGATCATTCATATAAAAATTATCTTCGATATTCTTTTATATTCAAACCGGTTTTTTCAATGATTACCGGATGCATGATGCAGACGAAGCTCGACGCCGAAAGAATAATAGAAGCGGGCGCTTCGCCGCAAAGCGTTATGGTTACGGGAAATATAAAATACGATGAGATAACGGCATATATAAATATTGACCGCCGCGCCGTTTATGAACATTTTGGATACGGCCAGAAAGACATTATATTCGTGGCGGGTTCAGTTCATCCCGACGAGGACCGCGCCGTTATAGACGCTTATGTAGAAGTAAAAAGAAAATATCCGTTTTTAAAAATGATAATAGCTCCTCGCAAATTCGATAAAATAAGCGGATTATTTGAATATCTCGATTCGCGCGGTACGGCGTATGAAAGAAGAAGCCTTTTAACGGCCGGAGGCGCTTATCCATCCGGCGATATTATGGTTTTAGATACCGTCGGAGAATTAGTAAAAGTTTATTCAATGGCGCGAGTAGTATTCGTTGGCGGTTCACTTGTAAATACCGGCGGGCATAATTTATTGGAAGCGGCGGTATTTAAAAAACCTGTACTTTTCGGTCCGCATACACATAATTTTAAAGAAATGTCCTCCGATTTTTTAAAATCAGGCGCAGGTTTTCTGATCGGAACAAAAGAAGAACTTATAGAAAAAATAGAATATTTACTTTCACTTGACGATACGGCTTATGATATTATATCAGAAAAAGCGTATAACGAAGTAGTTAAACGGACAGGAGCATCCGGTAAAATTATTTTATACTTGCAAAGTTCGTTAAATTTTGTTATTATAATGCTTAATTTTCTGGTTTTTGTATAATTTTTATAATGTCAGGCAGGGTGTTTTTATGGATAAAAACGTTCCGGACGTTAATTATGTTATAGGTATCGATCTGGGCGGAACTTTTATTAAGTTTATTTATGCTTCGGCTGACGGCCGTATTTTAATGAACGATAAAATCCCGACTCGAGTTTCTCATGGTTCCGACGCCATATTAAGCGATATAGCTAAAAAAATCAATGATTTGATTAAAAAAAACGGACACGACCGTCAAAACGTTATAGGCTGCGGTATTGGCTGTCCCGGCACCGTTGACGCCGAATTCAGGCGCGTTATATTCGCTCCGAATCTTAAATGGAACGATGTTGACGTTAAAGCGAAACTTGAAGAATTAACGGGGCTTTCCGTTTTTATCGATAACGACGCCAATCTTGCCGCCCTTGGCGAATACTGGCGCGGGGCTGGAAAAAATCTTAAAAATTTTATATGCGTAACGCTCGGTACCGGCATAGGCGGCGGTATCGTGGTCAATGGAAAATTACTGCGGGGCGCCAATAATAATGCGGCTGAAATTGGCCATATGACAATCGATTTTAACGGAGCGCAATGCGGCTGCTCTAATTATGGGTGCTGGGAAAAATATGGTTCCGCGTCAGCTTTAGTATCGCGCGTTTTAAATTTTCTGTCGATTAATAAAAATCAACGTTCAAAGATACCTTCGGTTATTTTTGAACTTTGTTCTAATGATCTGAGCAAACTTAATTGCGAAATTATATTCGAAGCGGCGCGGCGCGGCGATCCAATGGCCAAAAGCGCCGTCAATCAGCAAATAGAATTTACGGCGATCGGTCTTATCAATTTAATTTATCTATTTAATCCTGAAAAAATAATTTTATCAGGCGGACTTTCGGCGGCGTATGAAGATCTGATTAAACCGGTTTCTGAAACGGTTTTTAAAAAGGCCCCGAAAGCGTCTCTGCAAAATCTGGAAATCGCCGTAAGCTCTCTCGGCAACGATGCGGGGTCTATGGGCGCGCTATTTCTTGTTCTAAACGAAAAAAAAATACTGGAAATGTAATAAAAGCTATTGCTGTATAAAGATAAAAAAAGCTATAATTATATATGGCTAAGAGGGTAGGTATAAAAAAATTTATGATCGAACGGGAATGTGAAATTAAAAATTCATCGGGTATGCACGCGCGTCCGGCAACTTTATTTGTCGAACAGGCAAATAAATCAAAGTGCAGTATTTCCGTCCGCAAGGGCGATATAGAAGTTAATGGTAAAAGCATACTTGGAGTTATGATGCTTTGCGCGGGCGCGGGAGAATCGGTCGTGATCACCGCGCGTGGAGATTCTTTAGAAGATGAAGAAAAAATAATTAATGATTTATGTAATTTAATCGATAATAGATTTTATGAGGAAGAATCCGCTTAACGGGTTCGTATTTTGCTTTGCGATAAAAATTATTTTGAATCGAGCGTTACATTAAACGACGCTGCTCAAACTTAATTTATTTTAGCGGACTTATATAATATAAATATCTGGCTGGGTATGTAAGGGAGGAACAATGATACTCTGTAAGACCTGTGGCGTCGCCAACGATGATAAACTCGAAGTATGCGCCGGGTGCGGCGGGCCTTTAAAAGCTAAGCCGGCGGCCGCGAGCGACAACGATCTCGATTTAGACAGTCTTTTAGACCAGTTGAAGACCGATGAACCGGCGGCTCCGGGCGGCGGAGCCAAAAAATCAGCCGCTAAAGGAGCTTCGAAAGATATGGATTTTGATCTTAATATGGATGACGATCAAATATTTAAAGAACTCGGTATCGCATCGGGGGCTAAGTCGAAGGGAAAAGCCGCGTCTAACAGTCAGGACATTTTTGAAGACCTTTCAGGCGCAAAACCTAAAGACGGCGGCAAAGCTAAACCGGCTGATAATGATGATATATTTGCTGAATTGGGTTCGCCGGGCGAAGCTAAAAAAACTCAGGCTAAACCGGCCGCTAAAAAAGCCGACGATGATATATTTGCCGATCTTGATATAGAATCCGTTTCCGCTCCAGCCGCCGGAAAAGCTGAGACTAAAGCGGCCGCGAAACCTTCGAGCGCGCCTAAAAAAGATGAAGTATTCGATATCGGTGATTTTGAAGGCCTTGAAATTATGGATGAAGATGCTATAGATAATATAATGGCTAACAAGCAGAAGGAAAAAGATAAAAAGACTGATTCACACGCTAAACCGGCGGCAAAAAAAGAAAAACCCGTGCTTGCGGATAACGAAATAGATCTGGATATGGATCTTCTTGGCCTCGAAGATTCAGACCCGCTTGCGGGGCTCGCTTCGAAATCATCATCTGCTTCTACGGCTAAGCCGGCCGCTAAAAAAGTTGAAGATGATATATTCGCCGATCTCGGTAAAGATCTTAATTTAGAAATGAGCGAAAATTCTATCGAAGTAGCTGGCGACGATGCCGTTCTGGCTGAACTAATGGGCGGCGTTTCCGAAGCGGCTGCGAAACCCGCTAAAACATCCGCGAAGTCCGCGGAAAAACCTGTAGAAAAGCCCGCCGTTAAGCCTGCCGAAAAACCAGCTGCGCCCGCCGCGGCTGATGATATTGATTTAGATTTCGGTTCGCTGCTCGTTGATGATGCGCCCGCAAAAAAAACGGCGGTAAAACCCGCGTCGGCGCCGGCGCCGGCATCTTCCGGCAGCGATGATTTTGATCTCGATCTCGGAGATTTACTCGGCGATGGCCCGCCTAAAAAAACCGAAACCGCTAAAAAACCCGTTACTGCGGCTTCCGCAAAGCCGGCGGCCGGCGCCGGGGCTGATATGGATTTTGGCGATTTACTCGGCGGCGAAGGCGGAAATGATGACGATCCATTCGCCGGCCTTCTTATCGATACGCCGAAACCCGCGCCGAAACCTGCCGTAAAATCAGAAGCCCGTCCCGCCGCTAAAACGGAACCTCCTTCCGGAGCGGCTAAAAAATCTGCGCCTGCTATGGAACTTGACGGTTTAGATTTAGGCGATTTATTGATAGATGAAGCGCCGCCCGAAGCGCCTGTTAAAAAAGGGGCTCAAACGCCCAAAATTCAAACCGGGCCCGCTTCCACGCCCCGGAAGTCTGCTTCTTCCGATATTTCTTCTGACGGCCTCGAAGAATTCAGCATGGATGATTTACTTTCGCCGTCTCCAGCCACGGCTAAAAACCCCGTTCCAAAACCTGAAAGCGAATTAAAGTTGGACGAAATATCAGCCGCAACGTCCAGACCGGCGGTTTCAAAAGAATTTTCATCAGGAGATGCTCTCGATCCGCTTAAAGACCTCGATCTTAATATTGAGGCGCCATCCGACGATCTTTTATCTGAACTAATCGAACAGAGTGAAAAACCTAAAGAAGTAAAAAAAGAAACTCCAAAAATTATTACGGAAATAAAAGATGTTACGGATATATTCGGCGGAAGTTCATCGGGAACCGAGCCCGGCGTTTCGCTTCAGGATGGGAAAATGCCGCCGGACGGCCAAAAACCGGTAAATGCCAGTTTATCGCTCGATGAACTTCTTGGCGCTTCCGCCGCGAAATCTCATCATGACGTAAATAACGCGCCGCCATCGACTTTTGCAGATAAAAAACCGGCCGCGCCGTTCGCTTTTGATTCCGGTTTTGACGATGCCGCCGGGCTCGATAGTTCTTTAGACGATTTAATAGCTCCGCCGGTTTCCTCTCCAGATCTTCAGGCCGTTCCGCCCGCGCCCGCCACGCCTTCACAATCTTCGGCTCCGCCGGTTTCTTTCGATTTTAATATCGAAGCGCCAGCGCCTGCGAATGCGCCGCTTTCCGCCGCGCACGACATTAAAGTTCCGCCGGTTTCTCAACAACCTCCGGCTTCCGTTTCAGCTTCAGTGTCCGCCTCTGCCGCGCCGGTTTTTACTCTCGATGTGCCGGCCGTTAATTTAAATACGCCTGTCGAAGAACCTTCTACAGGTTCGATTTCAATAACTTCATCACCGGCGGCGCTTTCAAAACCTGCATCAGCTGTTACGCCTCCGGTACAACCTTCCGCCGCGGAAACTAAAACCGCCGCAAAAAGCGGAAAAGTTTCACTTATAGACATGTTATCCGAAGAAGAACCGGCGGATGAACAGGTTAAAGAAAATGCGCCCGATCTCGAACAGACGCATCAAGTCGTAACATCGGCTTCAGAAAAACCTGTCGAAGAAAAAAAACTCAGCGTTGAAGAATTGATAAAAATGCTTTCTACGGCATCGGAACCAGAAATTAAACATGAAATAATCGAAAAACTTGGTGAAATGAAGGATGAAAAAGCCGTTGCGCCGCTCGTAGAATATTTATCGCAGACGGATAAAGATCTTAAGGAAAC
>CAYQWL010000027.1:14516-30761 GCA_964421195.1 uncultured bacterium
GTAATTGACGCTCTCGCTAAAATAAAAAGCCCTCTCGCTGTAGAACCTCTTATCAGAGCCCTCAGCAGTGAAACCGACGATATGGATATTTGTTATAACATCGTAAAATGTCTCGGCAATATACGTTCAGAGCAGGCGATTGATATTTTAACCAAATTAACGAGAACAAAAGATGAAGACCTTGTTTATTGTTCATGCGAAGCTCTTGGAAAAATAGGCGGCGCCAGAGTAATAGCGCCGGTCAGCCGGCTTTTAAGCAATGATTCCGAAGATATAAGATATATAGCCGCCAGAAGTCTTGGTGAAATAGGCGATATAGCGGCGACTGAAAATCTCGTAGGCGCGCTGCGTGATCTTTCATCCAGAGTAAGGCTTGCGGCGACTGAAGCGCTTGGCCGGCTCGAAAATGACTCTATTATTGATTATCTTATAGAGATGCTTAAAGATTCCGAAGTAAATATAAGAGTGGCCGCCTGTCTCGCTCTTTCCAGAACGCATTCGGAAAGCGTTGTATCCGCGTTAATCGAGCAGCTCGATTCCGAATATGAAGCCCTGCAAAAAATAGCCGCTTTTGCCCTTGGTGAAATCGGCTCTTCTAAGGCCGTCGATAAACTTTGCGTTCTTCTCGGCCACCATAATATTGAAATAAAAGGGGCGGTTATAGAAGCGCTCGGTAAAATAAAAAGCCCTCTCTCCATTGAATACCTCAGCCAGGGTTCATCCTGCGCCGAAGATGAAATAAGATTTAAAACCGCCGCCGCTCTGGGAGAAATAGCCGATGAGGCATGTATAGCTATTCTCGTAAAAATGCTCATGGATAAAAATGAAGACGTACGTGAAAAAGCCGTATGGGCCATAGGCCGGATTAAATCTTCGTTATCGGTAGAGCCTTTAATTAAGGTATTAAACGATCCAAATGAAAAAGTTAAAATGGGCGCCATAGAAGCGCTCGGCCGTTTGAGCGATCCGATGTCGATCGCCCCGCTTATTAACTGTTTGAGCGATACCGCGGAAACGGTTTCTGAAAAAGCGCTATGGGCGCTTATAGAAATAGGCGACATGGCGGTCCCGGATCTTTTGAAAATACTCGATATTTATGATGATAATCGTGATAAAGACGACTCATTTATTCAAAGCAAAGTGGTAAGAATACTCGGTAAAATTGGAAACAGCCGCGCTATTATGCCGCTTATTAATCTCGTCGATCATTCATCTAAAAATATGGCTTCCGTGGTAATGGACGCCTTAGTCGCTATCGACGAACATATTTCAAGACTTTATGAGGAAGATGTTATATTAAAAGAAGCGCTTTCATGGAACCGTTTCGCTATCGCCCGCTCGCTATATGTTTATAAAGATAAGCGGGCCGCAAGGCATCTCGTTTCTATTATTACAAATACTCTTAATGAACGCGACCTTAAAAAGCTCGATTTAGATATTCCACGCAATCAGCTTATTTTTGAAATATTTCCGGCCGTCGCCAAAAATTGTTGCGAGCTTCTTGGCGTAATAGGCGATGAAAATACGGTCAATGCTCTTATGCATGCATATAAAAACGCGGATATGGAAACTAAAAAATATATAGTTTACGCCTTTGGTTTGATCGGAATACCGGGTTCAGTAAAAAATCTTATAGATATACTTAAAGATGAAAAATCTTCAGTCGGTTATAAAAATGTAGCTTTTGCGTTAAAACGTATTTCCGACGATAAATTACAGCAAAATTTACAGCGGCTTCTGTCTGAAAATTCCGCTTATATAAAAAAGGCGGCGGCTTATACTCTTGGTGTAATCGGCGATCCGAAGTCGGTAAACGTTTTGATTACTCAAATAAACGACGCAAATGAAGAAGTTAGAAAAACAGTTATAGAGGCTCTTGGCCGGATCGGCGGCGATATGATAATAGATCCGCTCGCTAAAATGCTTCGTGATTCTTCGGATTCCGTTCGTGAAACGGCCGTTAAGATAATGGGCGGTCCCGGATCGGCCCGCGCTCTCGATCCGCTGACACAGGCGCTTAAAGATTCAGCCGAGTCCGTACGTATAAGCGCCATACATGCTCTCGGCCGTCTGAAAGATAACCGTGTGCCAATGAATTTATTAAGACTTTTAAAAGATTCATCTGAAAAAGTTCGTGAAGCGGCTATATTTACTCTTGGCAATATTAAAGACATGCGTTCAATAGATTCGTTAATTGAAACGCTCTCAGATTCTTCGGATAATGTACGCCGTCAGGCGGTAGAAGCGCTCGGAAAGATAGGCGCGCTCACAGCGGCGGTGCCTTTGCTTTCGATGCTTAACGACGCAAACTCTCTCGTGCGTATTAAATCTTTTGAAAGTATTAAAAATCTCGGTGAACGCGCGGTTACTCGTTTGATCGAAGCGCTGAAGCATACGGATGAATCCGTGCGGGTACAGGCAACTATAATTCTTTCAAAGCTTAAATACCGCGTTGCCGAACAGCCGCTTATAGAATCTCTTGGAGACCATAACAGTTTTATGCGTGAAAATGCGGCTGAAATTTTAGGGCATATGAATTCAAAGCCGGCAGTTGAGCATATAGTATTATTACTGCGCGATAAAAATAGAACGGTGCGCGAAAAAGCGGCCGTAGCTTTAGGTGAAATAGGCGATATTCGCGCAATTATACCGCTTAAAATGGCGCAGATGGATCAGCACAAATCCGTTAGAACAATGGCCGGCGCCGCCTTAGAAAAAATCACGGCTAAAAATCCGATTAAGTTCCCTGTTTTTTAATACGGGCGAGGCCCGTCAAACGGATTAACCGTCAGGTAATCATTGCGCAACGGCGCGATAAATAATATAAATAATGTCAATAATTAAAATCGTAAGCATAATTTATCCTAAAATATGGTCTTATAGAAATTATTATAAGACCATATCGTCTTTTTCGTTACTTATGATAATTATCGTTGCCGCACTGATTACAGGCGGCGCGTATTACGGCGTTTATTATACGCTCGCTAAAATAGACGCGCTTCCGATTATCGCCGGGCCGCTTAAAGGCCATCTTTTTAATATGGCATGTTTTTCTTTTTTTTGTATGTTAATTTTAAGTTCGATGATATCTTCGATGTCAACTTTATTCACTTCGCGTGATCTTAATCTGCTTTTTTCAATGCCGATTTCACATACTGCAATTTTTGCGGCAAAATTCATCGAAACTTCTTTTTTTACGGTTACGGGCGCATATTTAATATTTGCCGCACTGCTTCTCGCTTTTAATAATTCTTACCCGCCGGCATCTTTTTTTTCATATATAATTGCGCTCATCGCGGCTACGCCGTTTTTTTATATAATGCCGCCCGCCGCCGGCTGTCTGCTTTCTCTCATTATATCGAAGGCATTTCCCGTCGCTCAGGCGCGCAGAGTTATATATTATCTGCTGATATTTCTTTTTATATTTTTAATAGTTATGTTCAGAGCGCTTGAACCTGAAAAATTATTATCAGTGGAAAAACTCGAAGTATTCGCTAATTTTTTACTTTCTTCGAGCGTCCCAAAATTTGAAAAATTTCCGTCATCATGGATTGGCTCAGCGATTGAATCTATTTTTAAAAATTCATATGATGTTTTTTTTGCGCTTAATTTCTTTACGGCTTATACGGCCGCATTCGTATGTTTATTAATATGTTTTTTAACCGCGCGTTTTACATATCGTGATAGTTATCTTAAATATCAACAGGAAAATGAAATTACAGCCGGTTTAGAAACGCGTTTTCTAAATTATGTATCGGCTCCGCTATTAAATATCGTCGCCGCGTTGTATTTTCGGTTTTTAAGTTTTCTTCCATCGGGGCTTGCTACCATATTCGATAAAGACGTGAAAACTTTTTTGCGGACCCGCACGCTTATTTTACAGAGTTTTATGATGATAGTGGTAACGGCGTTTTATCTTTATAACATAACCCTGATGCCTGTGGCTACAAAAAGCCTTCCGGCCGATATTATAGATATGTTCGGCTTCGCAAATATAGGCGTGATATCGCTTATAATTACTTCTTATGCGGTAAGATTCGTATTTCCGGTGTTTTCTCTTGAAGGCAGGGCTTTTTATATAATAAAAACCTCTCCAATAGATTTAAATAAATATTTGCGTTTAAAATTTTATACAAATTTAATTCCAATGATGATATTTGCTTTTATTCTCTGCGCTTTATCTAATTATTTTATGTCTATAAAACGTTCGCTTTTAATATTGTCGTTTTTTGATACTTTTATTTTAACGTATTTTATATGCCATTTTAATTTGTATATCGGGATTATTTTTCCGGTTTTTGACGCTTCCGTGTCAGAAATACCGGCAAGCTTCGGCGGCTTTTTAACTATGATTGTTTGCGCCGCATTTTCAGCGGCTTTTCTTTTATTTCAAATTGTTATATTATATTTTGAATTTTTTATACGTTATAGCATGAGTTTTTCCGCTTTCAATATATGGGAATATTTAATGTTAGTACTATCGTTCTTTATAATTGCCAGTTTTAGCATTGCCGGTTATTTTATTCCAAAACGCATGGCTGCGGATAAAATGATTAATTTTTACGAGGAGATTAAAATATAAATGCTCGAAGTTAAAGAATTGACTAAAAAATATGGTAATTTTACAGCTGTTGACGGCGTTTCTTTTAAAATCGGCCGTGGAGAAATTTTTGGGTTTCTCGGACCGAATGGCGCCGGTAAAACTACTACTATAAAAATGCTTACCGGGCTTTTAAAGCCGACTTCCGGAAATATAATAATGAATGGCGTTGACCTGCTTTCATGTGAAAATAATTTTATAAACGCCCGTAAAGGAATAGGATATATTCCCGATACTCCTAATGTTTATGAAAAATTAAGCGGCTGGGAATTTTTAAAATTTATAAGCGATATTTTTGAAAGAGATTGGAGTGAGGCGCAAAAATCGGCAAATCATTATTTGAAGCGTTTTAATATTTTAAAAGACGCGGATTCGCTTATTGAAACTTATTCTCATGGAATGCGCCAGAAATTAGTTTTTACTTCAGCGCTTATACACCGTCCTGAGCTTATAATAGTCGATGAGCCGATGATAGGGCTTGATCCCAAAAATGTGAAGGTCGTAAAACAGATTTTTAAAGAAATAGCCGCTGATGGAGGTACGGTATTATTATCCACTCATACTCTCAGCGTAGCGGAAGAAGTTTGCGATAAAATCGCTATAATATTTCATGGCCGTATTATCGCGCTGGATAGTGTCGATAAAATTAAAAAATGTTCCGATAATAAAGATGGCTTTAATACGGCTGGCAATAATCTTGAGGAGGTATTTTTAAAATTAACCGAAGAAAGTGAAATGGAGAACTGAAAAATGAAATAAAAAACGGCGGCATTTAATTAAAGGAAATATGATGGCGATGTGAAAAACAAGAAAAATAAAAATGAATAAATAAAAAAGCGTTGACATTTATATTATATTAAGGTATTATATTATTTGTATTAAATTTTACAACTCTGAAGGGGGAGTTTATTTTTATGTTTAAAAGGTTATTTACAATAGGTTTAATTTTAGCGTTTGTTATTTCTTTGACCGGTGACGTATTTGCCGCGGGCGTTAAATTACAGTATGACCTGAAAAAAGGCGATTCGACTAAGTATAGAATGAAAATGAAAACTACCACTTCTATCGGCGCGCTCGGCAGAGTTGAAAAGATGGATACTGATACCGAAATGAATTTAGTGCAGAGGGTTATTGATAAAGATGAAAAAAATATCATGTATCTTCTTACTTCTATCGAAAACGTTAAAACCATAGTTAATGGCACCCCGGTCGCTGATAGCATAAATAAGCAGGCCGAGCAGGTATTTACCATGCACATGGAACCTTCGGGTAAAATACTCGATACGCAGGGATTGAAAGCTGAAATGTCAATGCAGCAGATGCGGCTCGCTTTTCCAGCCGATCCCGTCGATATCGGCAAAAGCTGGGAAAATATTCTTCCCGCTACCGAACTAACTCCCACTACTTTAAAAATGATCTATACCGTTGATAAATTTGAAAAAGTACAGGATTACGATTGCGTGGTAATTAAATCTAAAGTTACATCAGAAGCTTCTAAAGGCGGAATCGTTTCGCAGCTCGATGTCAACGCTACCGGACAGATATTTTTTGCTTATAAAGAAGGTAAAATAGTTAAAAATGTCGTTACCGGCACTTTTGGCTCCGTAACCAATCAGGTTATCGAAGGAAAAACCGAGCCTATCGTTACTAAAGTTCTGGTAGATCTCGTAATGGATATCATAAAATAAAAGGGGTATCCGTTTGAAATGCTATTATATTTAAACTACGGGGGACTCTTTTAATGGATATAAAACTCGAAACTATTAATAATATAACCATTTTAAATGTCGAGGGCGATATTTTCGCCGAAGATTCGATGAAATTAAAAGACGCCCTTGATAAACTTTTTCAATCGAATAAAATAAAGGTTATTTTAAATCTCGATAAAACTAATGTGATATCTTCGGTCGGACTTGGCGTTATGCTGGCCGCACTGATTAAGTTTAGAAAATATTCGGGAGATATATGCCTGTGTTCGGTAAAAGAGTTCGTTAAAAAAGTATTAAAAACAACTAAAGTCGATAATATAATCGAAGCTTACGATAGCGTGGCCGCGGCTGTCGAAACGCTGTCATAAAAAAGTTAATTAAAAATTTATAATTTTATAACAATAAAAGCATCGGACGGTTTCTCGTCCGGTGTTTTTATTATTATATATAAAAATTATAATTATATGTTTTATATTTCCGATATTATTTATAGTTTAATATTTTCGATCGATTATAAATTATCGATTGGATAAAATATCAGGAGTAAAATATGGTAAAAGTATCTAAAAATAGCGGAAGCGGGTTAAAAAAATCTGAAAAGCGGTCTTCGGCAATTTCGAATGTTAAGGCCGATTCCAGGAAACATACGATAAAAAAAGATAAAAAATCTTCGGTGTTTTCCGATTGCGATTGTGCTTCGCATTCGAATAAAGAGGTTTGCGGCGATGAAAAAATTAATATAGGCATTTTTTTTGGCGGCCGTTCATCCGAGCATGAAGTTTCGCTCGTATCGGCTAAAAGTATAATAGAGGCAATAAACAAAGATAAGTATAATATAATACCGGTTGGAATTACTAAAAATGGTAATTTTACTTATTTAAAAGATTCTCTTGAACCCGCTGAGATTATTAAAAATGGAGTGCACGCTATTTTTATAACGCAGCCGGGCGTGAGCCATAATTTATGGATTATCGATGAATCAAATAAAGGCGCTATCGAAGCGTTTAATATAGATATAGCTTTTCCGGTGCTGCACGGCCCGTTCGGAGAAGATGGAAAAGTGCAGGCGCTTTTTGAAATGGCGGCCATACCGTATGTCGGTTCTGAAGTTCTCGGCTCGGCGGCGGCTATGGATAAAGTGATTATGAAAAACCTCTTTGTGGCTCAAAATCTTCCGGTCGTCGATTTCGTTTATTTTACGGCCCATGATTATATAAATAATAAAAAAGATATTATTTTAAATATCAATAAAACTTTTACGCCTCCTTATTTTGTAAAGCCCGCCAATCTTGGTTCTTCAGTCGGAATAACTAAAGTAACTGACGGTTCGCGGCTGAAGGCGGCTATCGAATACGCCTGCGAGTACGATAATAAAATAATAATCGAACGCGGCCATGAAGTGCGGGAAATCGAAGTGGCGGTTATGGGCAATTACGAACTTATAGCGGCTGAACCGGGCGAAATTATTCCAGCCGGTGATTTTTATGATTATAACGATAAGTACAAAAATGGCAAAGCGGGTTTATGCATACCGGCGAAAATAACTAAAAAGCAGACTGAAGATATTAAAAATCTCGCGTTTGAAGCTTATCGCGCGGTAGACGCTAAAGGTTTCGCGCGCGTGGACATGTTCATAGATAAAAAAACTAAAAAAATATATGTAAACGAAATTAATACTATTCCTGGTTTTACTTCTATTTCGATGTTTCCTAAAATGTTCGAAGCATCGGGCGTAAGATATAAACAAATAGTTGAGATGCTTATAAATTACGCGATAGAATTATACGAAGGTAAATACGCGTTAAAAAATTAGCTATATAAAAACGGAGCGTTTTACGATGAGTGAATTATTAAAAATATTTATTACGAGTTTTATATCGCTTTTTTCGATAGTCGATCCGTTTTGCGCCGCTCCTGTTTTTGTTTCGGTAACATCTAAAGATTCGGCCGCTAAAAAAAATAAACAGGCGCTTAAAGCTTCTATTTATATGCTTGTAATATTAAGCATTTTTTTAATGGCCGGTTCTTTTATTCTAAATTTTTTTGGTATTTCTATCGAGGGAATTAAAATAGCGGGAGGGCTCATGATGATTACCGCGGCCAAAGGCATGCTCGATGAACGTAAAAAACTCAGTGACGCCGAGCATTTAGAATCGGTAGAAAAAGACGATGTCGCTTTTTCTCCAATAGCCATGCCGTTATTGTCGGGACCTGGCGCTATAGCGGTAGTTATAGGTATGAGCTCTCACGCTAAAAACGCTTCTCATTATGCCGTGCTTTTCTTTTCTATATTTTGCGTGGCGTTTTTTTCTTTTATTATTTTAAGACTTTCATCAAAAATAGTAAGCTTTATGGGTGCGACCCTGATTAACGCCATGACGAAAATGATGGGATTTATAGTTTTATGCATAGGCGTTCAATTTATTTTAGACGGCCTTATTTCAGTTTATCGTTTGAAAATAGCCGTTATTTAAGCTTTACGGATTTAATCTGAAATATACAGACGGATAATATGCGGCATTTTATAAATCATTATTTATAAATAACAATTTATAAATAATGATTTTGACTTTTGATAAAAGATGTTATATAATTAAATTAACAGGTTTATAAATATATATAATATTAATTTATTAACCGCCATAAAAGTTATTATAAAAGTTATTTTATCACTTTTTATAGTTGTTTTGATATTACGCAGGCATCGAAAGATTTCGTGAGGTTAATATGGACAATGAATGCAATGAACCGATAGATTATGCCCTGCTTCAGCAAAAATTTATTGCCGCCGAAGAAAGCCGCGAGTATTTTAAAACCATTTTTAATTCGTTTACCGATGCAATATTTATTCATGATTCAACTTCATATAACATAGTGGATGTAAATAATGCCGCATGCCAGATGTACGGTTATACCACGGAAGAATTAAGAAAACTTTCGGTCGGTTCTCTAAGCCCCGGCGATTATAAATGTAATCAGATGCGCGTCTATAAAAAACTTGAAAAAGTTTTGAAAGAAGGGGCGCAAACATTCGAATGGCAAGCTAAAAAGAAAAACGGCACGCTTTTCTGGGTTGAAATTAATATATGCTCTTTCGATATTATCGGGCGTGTTTATTTATTCGTTACAATCCGCGATATAACGAAACGTAAAAATTTTGAACGGCGGCTTTCGGAAGCTAAAGAAGAAGCCGAAAGGTTAAGTACGATTAAAACGCAATTTTTATCGAATATGAGTCATGAACTTAGAACGCCGTTAAATGGCATAGTCGGATTTATAAATTTATTGTATGAAAGCGGTCTTAACGAAACCCAGAAGGAATATGCCGCTATCGCCAATCGATCGGCCGCTTATCTTTTGCAAATAGTCAACGATATACTCGATATATCAAAAATCGAGAGCGGCCGGGTGGAACTCAATAATGACGATATAGATATTTTTAATTTCATGAGCGGCATTATGGTCCAATTTAAAAAAGAAACTGACGCGCGGGGTATTGATTTTATATTCGAATTTGACGCCGGCATTAACAGCATAGTTATCGGCGATCATTTGAGACTTAAACAGATTTTTATAAATTTATTAAGTAATGCCGTTAAATATACCGAAAAAGGCAATATAAAACTCAGCGTTGAAAAAGTGTGCGAAACCGGCGCGAATATTACTTTAAAATTTTACGTATGCGATACGGGCATAGGAATTCAACAGGACCAGATTAAAAATTTATTTCACATTTTCGGGCAGCTCGATACGTCTATGACTAAAAAAATTCAAGGAACCGGACTTGGATTATCGATAGTTAAAAAATTGCTCGATTTAATGGATGGAAAAATTGAAGTTAAAAGCGTTTTTAATGAAGGAACCACATTCGAAATAACTTTAAATTTTAAAAAACATGGAAGAATTGAGTTATTCGAAAAAAAAGAATTCGGGTTAAAATTTCAAAAAATTAAATCACTTCCGGCTTTAAAAGCTCTCGTAGCGGAAGATAATTATGCTAATGCCTATCTTTGCAGATTTATGCTCGAAAAACTTGGCGTAGATTCCGATATTGCGGAAAATGGAAAAATAGCCGTTGAAAAATTTATGACCGGCAGATATAATTTCGTGCTAATGGATATTCAGATGCCTGAATTAAACGGCTTCGATGCGGCGGGCTCCATAAATAAAATTTGCGTCGAACGCGGTATAACTTCGCCGATTATAGCGCTTACCGCATACGCTCGTGAAACGGACCGGCAAACATGTTTTAAATATGGAATGGCTGCTTATATTTCAAAGCCTTTTACTCTTGAAGAATTAGTATCGGTTATTGAAAAAGTTTTATTTAAATAGATAACAACACTGCGTTAAAAAATATCAATATATAAAAAAAACCTTCACTGCAATAAATACTTTCTAACCGTTAGCCGGCAGTCGGTATTATCGAAGCGAAGGTTTTATTATTTATTATAATAAAATAATAAATTTATTATATTATTTCAAAATTAATATTTTACTTCTACTTTTTGACCTGCCGCTATGGTCAAAGATTGCATGGGCGACATAACGCCATTGACGTTTGCCACTACCGCGTATTTTCCCGGAAGAACCTCTAAAGCCACATTTGAGCAGGGCTTAAGATCGATTTTTTTAGAAACGCCAGGACCGCTTATAAGATAAGTAACGCATTCATTTGATTGATTAAGCATTTCAATATAAGCATTTTCAATTTTCGTTGCGGCGCTTTTTTCTTTTGAACCGTCTTCAACGGTTTTTACAGGTTCAAGACACATAAGGCAGGGCTTATGGCTGAAATATTTAAAGGTACGGTCAGCTGAATCAAAAGATTTGCAGTAAAACGCATGATGGTGTTTTTTAGCATGTTTATGTAAGGTACCGCATATCGGGCAAATATTAGCGGATTTACACATTGAAACGGGTACGCATTTAACCGGATTAATTTCGACTGGTTCGCTTATAATTGGAGCCGAAATAGGTTTTACTTTTATTACCGGTATACATTTAACCGCAGGCAGGCACATTGTTTTGCAATTGCCATCACATTCGGATTTGCATGCCGATTTGCAGTTATCATCACATTTCGGTTTGCACACAGGTTTACATTTAGCGCACTTACATTCAGGCATACATTCATGTCCCGGTACGCATATCTGTTTGGTTATAGTGTTGTAGCCGGCGAATTCAGCGTTAATAGCCCAATTATAATTATTACCCTTCGTGAAAGTATGAACGCCTTTTATTACGCCTTTCTTTACGGCGCAGCCGGTAATTTCATATTTATATTTTCCTGCGTCCATTATAACGGTTTCTTCGGCACAGGAATTTACACAAAATTCACGAACTATTTTAGTTCCTTTTTTGAAAACGAGATTAACGGGTTTTATAGTTTCGTTTTTAATAAATAAAACAGGAGCGTTCGTGTTTTGTTTTTTACCGAGCGTTAGCTTATGTTCCGGAACTTTTACCGTTAAATAACATTTGCATTTATTATTATCGGCCGATTCCTCACAGGCCTGTGCTAACGATGAAAAGTACGCTGAAAAAATAAAAATTACGATTAAAAGTACTGAAGCTGTTTTTTTTACGGACATTAAAATTACCCCTTTCATTTTAAATTAAGATGTATGTAATAATATAATATTTTAAATCGTTAGTCAACTAAAAAAATATAAAAATGAAATATATTGATTTATAACGTTTTATAGACGATTTGACTGCGGTGTAGAATGTGTCGTTGACCGCTGACCGGTTTTAATTATCCGTTTTATAATGGCCGCCATACGAGAATTCCCATTTCAATAATAGTTTCATGAGTTATTCTGGAAGCGTCTTGATAATAAGCGGTTATTATTTTTTCGATAATATCTTTATTAGCTTTTATGTTATTGATTTCAAGATGCCAGCATATATCTTTTATAGCGTCTTCGCGTAAAGAAGTACTTTCCCATGAATTATCGATGAAATCGAGGCTGTGGTCGATGCCGAGCTTTTTTAATTCACCGCTTAAATTAAGGACCGAAAATGGTATCGTAAATTCAGCGCCATGCGCTTTAAATATTTCAGCGAGTATTTTATTCTCACGTTTTCTTCCCCAGGCTATACAGACGCATGATTCAACGGCGCAGGAATTCATTTTTTCGATCGACGCCGTGCAATTAATAGCGGAAGTCATTGCGGCCCAGGCTATATCGAACGATTTTAACCAGCCGTTTTTATCGATGTCCATAGTCCGCCAGTCACCGACTATAGTTTTAACGTTATTAAATGAATATTTTTGCGCGGCGGAATTAAGCGCATCTATCATCGCTGACGATACATCCGTCGCGGTTACGCTTCTGGCTTTTTTTGCGAGCGTAAGCGAGTGCCGCCCGGTACCGCATCCTATCTATTATGTTTTTATGTTCGATAGATACTCCACGTGAAGCGGCTATATCCATTATAGAATGTATGGCACGCATATCTTCCGTGTCGGTTTCATCATAAATCGGAAAATTTCTGGCTTTTTCATTCCAGAATACGCTTTCATTTTTTATTTTACCCATATTTTTAGTTTCTATCATTCTTTTATCCTTTAACATATAATTACTATCATGTAGTCTGCTATTTATACCTTTAACCCGTCACTTTCTATTTCGGCGTCATAAAGTGTTTGAACGCCGGACTCGCCGTCATGTGGTTTTTCATTATGCGTTTCTTTACTTTGCAATTCATCGGTATGCCGTTCGGTATCCGATGGTTCGTCAAAAGAAGCATTATTGTCAGATATTTCACTATCGTTAAAATTAAAAGATTCCTGATTGGAGTCTTCAAATAATATATTAGCTCCTTCTTCCCTATTTTCATTTAATAAAGCATCAAGCTTCGATGTATCGATTTCTATCGATTTTAAATAACTTTTTAATTCGTTCATACTTTTTATGCCAAAATATTTAAAAAAATCTTTTGAAATACCATATAATTTAGGATTACCGGCGATTTTTTTAACGCCCACCACTTTAATCAGGCCTCTTGAATAAAGCATATTAATTATGCCGTCTGAATTTATACCCCTGACTTTTTCAATTTCCTGTTTTGTAATTGGTTGTTTAAATATAATTACCGAAAGAGTTTCGAGCGCCTGATAAGATAATCTGGTTTCACGCGGAGCGACGAGCATTTCTATGTACTGATAGTATTCCGCTCTGGTGCCCAGCCTGAAACCGTCAGGATCTTTAATCAGTTGAAATGCTGTCTGGCGGGCTTGAAGCAATTGACCATATTCTTCTATAAGCGCAGTGGCATCTTTAGTTTCTATCTTTAAGATGTCGGCTATTTTAGATGACGGCAGCGAAGCCGGAGAAACAAAAAGAAGCGCTTCGATTATAAGATGTTCTTTTTTCATAATCGCCGCCGGCCTTTCAAGCGGCCGCCGGCTGCGCTATAACGCCGGGCCTGACGACTATTTCTGAAAAATTATCATGTTGTTCGGTCGTTACTTTTTGAAGTTTAGACAGCTCTAAAACTGCGAGAAAGGTAAGCACTTTTTCATAACGCGTTTCACAAAATTCTAAAAGTTCAGTAAATGACGCGGTTTCTGTGATTCGTGCTAAATAATCGATTATATGGTCGATTTTATCTTCGAGCGTTATTTTTTCGATTACGATACGTTGTATTTTTTTATCTTTTATGCTTTCAACTAACTTTTTAAAAGCTTCAGTAAGATTATGTATGTTAAGATCGTCGGTTAAAAGGTTCGTTTTTGTTTCAAGTTTTATCTGCTTAAAATATATTTTACCATTCGCGGTTTCGCACTCACGTAATTTATGCGCCATATCCTTATAAACTTTATATTCTTTCAGCTTGATGACCATATCTTCCTGCGATTCAAAATAAAACGGAGCGGCATCATCTTCAGCTTCGGGCACATCAAAATCGCCGCCAGGCATTTGCGGGCGAAGGTAACGATCGTATTCGTCAGCTTTAGGTAATAACGCCTGTGATTTAAGCCGTAAAAGCGAAGCGGCCATTACAAGAAATTCTCCGGCTATGTGTATATCAAATTTTTGCATAGCATCGATAAGTTCAAGATAACCGTTCGTAATTTTAGCGAGCGGGATATCGTTTAAATCAAGTTTGTCTTTTTCTATAAGGTGAAATAAAAGATCGAAAGGGCCCTCGAAAACAGGCAGTTTAACGGTGTATTCCATAAAGTGCTCCTGTGGATAATTAATTTTAATTCCGGGTTAAGGATTCTATTAACGAAATATGGTCATTATCGAATTTAACTTTTAAATCAATATAATCCGTTCTGTTACTAATTTTATATTCAGGCGGCATGGTAATTTTTGCATGTACGGCAATCGTAGCTACACGTTCCGGTTCTTTACTAAATTTAAGCTCTTCTACGTGCTGTGAAATAATCGTTTCGACGCCATCGCAGAGCCTTATTAAAATGTAAGCGGAACCATATTGATTTTTTATGTATTTTGTTTCAAATGAATTGGGGTCTTTTTTTAAATAAAATTCGATATTCGAACTTTTAGCAAATGGTTCAACCATATATATCTTAAATTTAATTCGTTCGAAACCATCATTTTTGTTTTTATTTTCATCGATTAATTCCACTTCGTTAGGTTTGGCTTCTTTATATTTTTCACCCGATACCCATAAATCAAAATTTAAATCGTAATAAACTGCCGGGTTAATTCTTTTAAGATCATAATATATGCGTGACATTACCGTTGAAATTTCGGAATGTAAAGCGAGTTTTTTTTCACCACGATGCCATGAATCTATATTTTGACTGAAAGCGTAGAATACCGAGCCGAGAAGGAGTGCGGCTATCGCCATAGCTATCATTATTTCAACGAGCGTATAAGCGCGGCTGCTCGAAGCGGCGGAAAAGAAGAAATTAATTTTGCTTCGTACTGTTTTTATCATCAATACTACTCGATTTTTAAAAATTTTATGTCGTTTATATTAGCGACATAAGTGCTGATAGTACTTTCTCGTTTAACTCCGTTTTCTTCCCAGTAAAGCGTTACACTTAATTCTACCAGATCACGGTCGTTATGCCCGGCCGCCTGCTCGATTTTTATCATTCCGGAAGCTTTATAACGTTTTAAAAAATTCTTTTCGATACATATATTTTTATATTTATCGTCAGGTATTTTGATAGTTTTGTTTTTATTTTCAAAAATGAATTTATCGTCTTTAATCGAATCTATTATAGATTGCATTATAATCGACGCGTCAAGAAGCGCTCCGCCTTTTTCGACGGTACGATTTGATACAAAAAATACCGAAGCAACCGGTATAATCGTTACACTTAATAAAACTATCGCTATTAACACCTGAGTAAATGTCAGTCCGATTATGGCGGACCGCTTATTTAAGTTCGTCTTCAAATTTTTTATACTGCTCCATGTGTTTATCGTAATTATCTATAAAATTTATCGTATTCTGAGCATTTTCCACCAGAGGATGCGTTGGATTTTCCGCTATAAATTTTTCAAACATAGACCGGGCAATTTTAAAATCTTTATAAGTGAAAAATATCTGTGCTTTAGTATAATTAGCCACTATTTTTTCTTCGGGCGATAAAATCCCTTTTTCCATAGCTTCAAGCGCCGTTAAAGATTTATCGACGTGGCCGGAACGCAGCGAATCATAAACGCTTTCCAGGGCTTTTGGCGGAACGAAATTAGCGATTCTAATCGAAGCCGCATCTGAATATTTTGGTTTTACGTTTTCACGTTTTTTAGCGGCGGTTTTTTTCACGGTTTCGGAAAGCGCACCGGTTGGCGCCGTACGGGTTACCAGGCCGTAATCATAGCCGGACCGCGTTTTCGGCCGCAAAAATAAAAACGCAAGCGCCAACGCCGTTATAACTGCCACGATTATAATAATATTACGAACGCTTTCGCTCAATTTAAAGCGCCTCCGGTAAAATAA
>CAYQWL010000028.1:0-30480 GCA_964421195.1 uncultured bacterium
GTAAACGGCTTTATATAAATCTGTTTCGGCGGCGTTATGCGCTAATAAAAAAAGCGTTTGATGAATCGAAATGAGGTATGGATGAAGAAAAAAAATAGAATTTTGCATTGTAATTCTCCGGCATCGTTGAATATAACTCCATAAGTTTGACCGGTATTATTTTTTATAAAATTCATTATATATGTGAGTCCATTTCAAAGCGGATTTTCAAGTTTAATTATGGGCATTTTCATAGTTTTTATAGAGGGCTCATATATATTTTTATCGTTTTGTAAGTTAATTTTTATCAGAACCGGTATTGTTATCTTTATTTTCGATGCCGTTATTTTTATCGCCGTTATGAAAGTTTTCAGTATTGTTATTTTTATATGGATTATTTTTGAAAAAAGAGATTATGCTGCTCCAGTAAAGTTTTATAGTAACTGAAATTCCTACAAGGCCTGCTATTAATATTTGAAGAAAATACGTAAAAGTGCCCGGATCTAAATAAGCGTAAGCGGGTTTTATAAAAAGAATAAAAGTTGCTGTAAACGATATAGTAAACAACATTAACTTTCGAAGGCGCTTCATAATTATATCCTTTTATTTTTATAATTATTCATTAATTTCAAATTATATTATAATTTTAACAAAACATCGTTAATTATGCAAGGTAATTAATATTTGCCTGGATTAAAAAAATTGTTTAATCATTATATTCTGGGCGCCAGATATATTTTGACATTTAAAATAAATTATGATAAGATTTATTTTAAATCGATGTTATCTTTATAGTTAACGCATTTAGACGGCGTAATAAAATTGGATTTTATTTTTTATTAAAATAAAAATTATGGCTGTAGTAAAAGATAATTTAGAGATAATCAGGGCGTTCGATCTAAAAATTTGGTATAATATAAGTAGAGGCGTGAACAATGGAGAGAAAAATAATATGATTCGTAATATTTTTGTTTTTCTTGCGGCGATATTATATTTAATAACCGCAGCTGGATGTTTTAGCGAGATTAAAGGCACTCAAAAGGAAGAAAGTTCGTATAAAGGCATCGATTATTCAAACGCCGGAATTACGACTGATAATAAGTATATTTATTATAATCGCAGTAAGAATTCGGAATTTAATATTTATTTAAAAGAATTAGATGCCACTGCTGAAATTGCGCTTACTTATGATTCGAATGAAAATATATGTGTAAGAGGCTGTTCTTATGGGGATCAAATTTTATTTTCTTCGAATAAATCGGGTACATTCAGAGTTTATAAAATGGCTATTAATTCGACGCAGCCGGTTGATATACTCGGTAATCTCAGTTATAATTTTTTAGACGCGGCGTTTTCTAAAAATGGTCAATTTATTGTGTTTTCAGCTATACAGCGGACCGATTCCGAATATTCGCAAATATGTACGGCTGATTCTGACGGCGGTAATTTTCAGCAAATAACATCGACCGATTCTCTTAAACGTAAGCCGACAGTTTCTTCGGATAATAGCATGGTTTTATTTCAAAAGAAAGTTAATGGGTACTGGGGTTTATATTATGTTGATTTAAACGCCGGAGATAAAATCGAACATGAATTTTTAGTTGAATCCAATCTCGACGCTTTCGACGCTGAATTTTTAGCGTCTAACGCTCAGAGCGTCAGCGGCGTCGAAGAGCTTATTTACATGCATGGCAGGGCTGGTTCTTCCGCCAGAATTGAACGGGCTTATTTTATAAATAAAACCGTCAATGTAGTTAAAAATTTTTCTACTTATTATTATTTTAACCAGCCCGTCGTTTCTAATAATGGAGCGATAGTTTTATTTTTGCAAAAACCGTTAAGTGGAAACAGGTTTGATATATGGAAAACCGATTTGAACGGCAGCGCATATACCCAGCTCACTTTTTAATGTATAGCGCGGCGCGGGCGGTATTATGATCGACGGCAGAGCGGTATCGGCGGGGCTCGCTTTGAGTTCCGGAGCGGTACGGGGATTTGCGCATATAGGTGTAATAGCGGCTTTAATCGAAAAAGGCGTTACAATAAGCGAACTCAGTGGTTCTTCAATGGGAGCTATCGTGGCATGCCTTTACGCCGCGGGGATGGGAATTGAAGAACTAAAAAAAACCGCGGAAGAAATTAACGGCGATATTATATTCGACAGGCGCATTCCATTTATAAGCGTTAATAGAGGTTTGAAGTTAAAAAAATATTTGAAATATTTGTTATGGGATAAGCTTGGTGTAAAACGGCTTGAATGTTTGAAAATTAAAGTTTTCGTTATCTGCGCCGATATTATTAAAGGCCAGCCCGTTGTTTTTAAAAGCGGCGATATAGTCGATATATTAATGGCCGCTTCGGCGGTTCCGATGTTGTTTCCGCCTTATGAATATTCGGGCGGGGTTTACATAGACGGCGGGGTTTTAATGCCGCTTCCGGCGAGTGTGCTTAAAAATCGCGGTAACGATATAATTATAGGCGTTAATGCAGGTTTTGGCAATTTAATGAAAAATCCCCGGCATATACTTCATATAAGCGCGCAAAGCCTGGTAATGATGGGTAAAACGATACTCGAAACGCAGAAAAAAGCGGCCGACATTCTTATAGAGCCGGATTTTAAAGGTATTGGATTCTGGGAATTCGGTAAGATCGCTGAGATTATAAAAATTGGAAAAACAGCCGCGGATGAAACTATACCATTAATTTTAAGTTTATCTTCGGGCGCCGGGCGCGGCGCGGAAAATGAGTGTCATGTTTTGCAATGTTAAATCAATACAAACCGGCAAAACAAAAAAATTTGATTGGATGTTGACGATATGAGCGTAAATCTGGAAGAAATTATATTTGAACTCGAATCGGATATCGATGACAGTAAAATTAAGGCTGCGCGCGTGCTTGCTCAGGCTGGCGGCGCCGATGTCATACCTCATCTTGAAAAACAGTTGAATTCGACTAATCAAACCGTAAGATATTTTGTTAAAAAAGCTATCGATGCTATTAAATTAAGGGCTTCTGGCGGTGGAACGCCTGGAATTCAATCTCCAGCTGCTCCTCAGGCGCCGCCGGTTAACCGCCCGCCATCTGCTCCGCCCGTCGCGGATCTTGCGAAAACTGTTCGTTTTAACGAAACCGTTCCGCCTCAACATGTCGCCGATAAACATCCGGCGCCCGCGCCGGAGCATACGGCCAGACACGCCGGTATAGATATTCCGGTTTCAAATGCGCATGTCGATATTTCAGATTCTGAGCTTCTCACAAAATTATCGAAAATGCCTGAAGATAAAAAAATCGCTGAGTTAGCGAGAGTTTTTGACGAAGGCGATTATGATCTGCTCGATAACGTGGTAGTATCGAAAATATCCGAGCTTGTTTCGACCGAAGCTAATGCCGAAATAGCCGGATGGTATTTAAGGCTCGTCGGCAAATATGGCGGCGCTTCATTTTTAAGCGGTATAGCGCGTTATCTTAAATCGAGTAATCCTAAACATATATCGGCGGCGCTCGATGCGTTATATTATATTAAAGATAAAAATTTAATTAATATAATACCTCAGTTTATAAGACATCCTGATAAAGAAGTACAATCATCCGCCATAGCAGCTTTGTGGAATAATGATTACGAAAAATCTAAACAAATTCTTGATAAAATGCTTAATGCGGATGAACGCGAATACAGGTTTATAGCGGCGCGGTCTATTTTAAAAATTCCTGATGATAAATCGCTTGAGCTTGCTATGTCTATATTTTACAACGAAGAAGATCCGGAAATATTTAAAGTAGGCGTTCTTGCTATTCAGAAGAAAACCAATGAAGGCAATTATTATAAATTAAAAGAAATAATAGATACTCTTCCTTCTCAAAAAGCTAATTTTATCAAGCAGATAATAGATAAATTCGATACGGCTCATCAGATAGAGGAATCGGAAATAATCGATGCCGGAACTGAAATATCTATAGATATGCAGGCTGAAGAAGAAAAAGAAAAAGAACGGCTTAAAAAAATAACGAGCGTGAAGTCTGATTTTAAAAAAAGCGGTAAAAATCAGCCGCCGGTTGAAACTTTTACTGAAAAAGATCTTGAAATAGATATAAATAATTTAAAACCGGTACCTATTTTAATGACGGAAATTGGTTCAAAAAAAGAAGCTGATCGTATTAAAGCTGTTAAAATGTTGATCGCTCATCTTAAAAAAGGAGCGTCAGGCGAACTAAAAGAGCAGATTTTATTTGCGATAGAGCTTGCTAATGGAGATGTTTCACAGAGAGTACGTGATTTAGTCAATGAAGCGCTTAAATAAAAATAAAAAAATTTTTATTTAATTGAGTTTGTTATAAAGATACAAAAATAAATTTTAAAAATTATTTAAAATAAATCATTTATTTTAAAATTTGTTTTTTTAACCGGTTTATTTATAATAATAAATAAAAAATTCGTCTCATGAATTTTTCCCTGGCTTTTAATGGCCCGGAATGTTCATTGAGGCGAATTTTTTTATTTTTTAAGGTAAGGAACGGATAAATTTTTTTGGATAGATTTTTTTGCCAGGCATCAGGTATGGTATATTTTAACAAATAGTCAAAATAATTATGTAAACAAGGTTAATTATATTATTTTTATTTCGATAATAATAGATAATATTATAATAGATATTGATGATGATATAAATATAATAGCGGTATAAAAATAATAAAAATATAAATAAAAAGAAAAATAAAGGCTGGTGTGTTATATGGATAAATTTGTCATTAAGGGCGGTAAAAAATTAAGCGGTACGATAGATGTAAGCGGCGCGAAAAATTCGACGCTTCCGATACTTGCGGGCGCTATATTATCAGGTGATAATGTCATGATTAAAAATATACCTGATCTTAAAGATGTCAGGACTATGATGGATGTTTTGCGTGCCATAGGGCTCAGACTGACTGAAAATTTCGAATCGAAGGAGCTGCATATTAAGCCTTCGGAAAAGCTTAATATAGAAGCTCCCTATGAATTAATCAAGCAGATGCGCGCATCATTTTTTGTTCTTGGCCCTTTGCTTGCCCGTCTTGGCAGAGCCCGTGTAGCGCTTCCCGGCGGTTGCGCTATCGGCACAAGGCCGGTTGATATACATTTAAAAGGTCTTGAAAAGCTTGGAGCAAAAATAATACTTGGCCATGGCTATGTAGAAGCAAGCGCTTCTAAATTAATTGGTAATAATATTTATCTTGATTTTCCATCAGTTGGCGCGACGGAAAATATTATGATGGCCGCTACCGTCGCCGAAGGTACAACTTTTATTGAAAATGCAGCTAAAGAGCCTGAAATAGATGATCTTGCGATTTTTTTAAATACGCTTGGCGCTAAGATAAAAGGCGCCGGTACCGATGTTATTGAAATTACGGGCGTTAAAGCTCTCAGAGGCGGAACCCACAGTATAATACCTGATAGAATAGAGGCGGGCACTTACATGACGGCCGCGGCTATAACCGGCGGGCGTATTAAAATTAATAACGTAAGACTCGACCATTTAGAAGCTGTTATAGCTAAACTTCAGGATGCCGGTGTTGCTTTTTATAAAGAGGGCACTACAATTGAAGTGATCGGGCCTGAAAAATTAAAACCGGTTAATATTAAATCGTTTCCTTATCCGGGCTTTCCGACCGATATGCAGCCTCAATTTATGGCGGCTATGTCGATTGCCAGAGGAACTTCCTGTATTCAAGAAACTATATTTGAAAATCGATTTATGCATGTAGCCGAGTTAAAGCGTATGGGCGCTAATGTGCAGATAAAAGACAGAAGCGCCGTTATTGAAGGAGTTAAGCATTTATCGGCGGCTCCGGTAATGGCGTCTGATCTTCGCGCGGGTGCAGCGCTTGTGCTTGCCGCTCTTGCGGCAACTGGAACGAGCGAAATTTTAAGAATATATCATATAGACCGCGGCTATGAATTTATAGAAAAAAAATTGTCAGCGATTGGCGCTGAAATATCTCGTGAAAAATATAATGCTTTATTTTAATAAAGGAAGAAATTGATGGATTTATTTGAAAACGTCAGGAATAAAAATAAAACATTATCGGATTTTTTAAGACCTGAGTCTATCAATAAAGTTGTAGGCCAGAAGCATCTTATCGGAGAAAAAATGCCGTTCAGAACATTGCTTGAAACCGACCGCCTTAATTCTGTAATAATGTTCGGCCCTCCAGGAACCGGTAAAACTACCATATCTCGTATTTATGCCGGAATGACCGGTTCGCCTTTTATTCAGCTTAATGCGGCATTATGCGGAACTGCTGATATTAAAAATGCAGCTACGGCATATCTTGATAAAAAACCCGTCGTGTTTATAGACGAAATTCATCGTTTTAATAAAGCTCAGCAGGATGTTCTTTTGCCATATATCGAAGATGGCCGTATTAAATTTATAGGCGCTACCACGCATAATCCATTGATATATATAGTGCCGGCGCTCAGATCCCGTTCTATGATATTTGAACTTAAACATATTACTTCAGACGATTTATATGAATATATCAAAAATTTATTTAATAATGGTAAAATTCGTGAATTTGTAATTTCTGAATTAAGCGTAGATGCGTCTTCTGTTGTTTCAGTAACCGCCGATGATAAATTACTTGATTACCTTTCAAAATTAGCTAACGGCGATGTTCGTGTTTTAATGAATGTGCTTGAGACAATGCTTATTACTAAATTTAACGTGAACAATTCGCAGTGGAGTGAAAATACCTGTACCGATGTAAAGCTTGAAGTGGAGGACGCTAAAGCAGTTATGCCGGAAAAAATAGCGTTTTATGATCGTGATCAGGATGAACATTATAACGTAATATCAGCTTTTATTAAAAGCGTTCGCGGCAGTGATATTCAGGCGGCCGTATATTATCTGGCGAGAATGATTCACTGTAAAGAAGACCCGCGTTTTATAGCCAGGCGTTTAATTATTCTTGCATCTGAAGATATAGGCATGGCTGATCCTCGCGCGCTTCAAATAGCGTGCGACGCTCTCGCCGCTGTTGAATATGTTGGAATGCCTGAAGCAAGAATTGTTTTGAGCCATGCGACTATATATCTCGCTGGTGCGCCTAAATCTAATTCAGCTTATTTAGCTATTAATGCCGCGCTTCAATATTGTGAAAATAACCCTGATTTAATCATACCTGAGTATCTTAAAAATGTTAAAATCGATGATAAGCGGCAGCCGGGTTATAAGTATCCTCATGATTACGTCAATCATTATGTTAAGCAGCGTTATATGCAATGTGATGAAATATTTTATAAACCGTCCAATATTGGATATGAAGCTAAAGTTACAAATTATTTGAAGGAGATAACAGGTGATAGACCATTGCATCGATAATTTCATTAATTATATAACGGTCGAAAAAGGGTTATCGAATAACACTATTGAATCGTATTCGAGGGATTTAAAGCAATTTAACGATTTTATAGCAGGCGCCGGCGTTATCGATATTAAAGGACTTACTAAACAGAGTATTCTTGAATATATGAATTTTCTTAAAGAAAATGGCAGGCAGCCTTCGACTATATCTCGGAATATAACTACATTGCGTAATTTTTTCAGGTTTTTAGTCAATGAAAAGATAATTGAAATCGATTATTCAAAATATTTTGAAGTGCCGCATATATATAAAAAACTTCCTGAAGTTTTATCTATTACCGAAATCAATAATTTACTCGGTTCCCCTGATCATTCAACTGTGCTTGGCCTGCGTGATAAAGCTATGTTCGAACTTTTATATGCGAGCGGCCTGCGCGTGTCCGAATTATTATCAATAGAATCAGCCGATCTTAATTTTGAGCTTGGATATCTTCGTGTTTATGGCAAGGGTTCTAAAGAACGCATAGTTCCGGTTGGAAGCATAGCTTTAGAATGGTGTAGAAAGTATATAAATGAATCGCGCCCGCAGCTTATAAGCGAAAGCGCGCGCACTTCTTTAATGTTTTTAAATCGTGACGGCTGTGTATTATCGAGGCAGGGGTTCTGGAAGATAATAAAGCATTATGCTAAAAAGGCCGGTATATCGAAGAAAATATCGCCGCATGTAATCCGCCATTCATTCGCCACTCATTTACTTGAAAATGATGCCGATCTGAGGGCCGTTCAAGAAATGTTAGGACATTCCGATATATCTACTACTCAGATTTATACGCATGTATCTAATAAAATGCTTCGAGATGTTTATAAACGTACTCATCCGAGATCTGAATTTGAAGAAAAAAATATTGAAGCTGAAGATGACAAGAAAAAATAAAAACATAATGAAAAAAAATAATATTAAATATAACGAATATATTATAATTGAAGAGCTATATAAAAAAATAAGACGTTATATTAAAGTATGGCCCGATTTTTTCGGTCTTATTAAGGCTTTCGGCTCCGGCCTGAGTATCGCCGTTATTTTAAGCTTTATATTTTTGTTAATTAACGTTGATATCAGCCGCGCTGCTCAACCGATGAATATCACAACCGGTTCGGTTAATCAGGTTGCCGGCGGCAGCGGCACGGCTTATGAAAATACCGTCAGCGTTGAATTTTCAAAGGCGGAGCTTGATATTATTAATAAAATAAGGCAGAAAGAACAGGAAGAAAAAGAAAGGGCTGTTAATGCGGCTAATTCAAGTAATTCTTCGGGGTTCGGCCAGCCCGAAGCCGCGCTGCATCCGGTCACTTCCGCCGCCGCGAATCCGGCGTCTAAAAATTCTCGTCGGCCTTATAAACCGCTTGAAATAACCGGCGAAAAAGTATTTATACTGGATGATGTTTCAGTTAAAGGTGATTTTTCGCGCTTCGCCGCCGATAATTATGGCGCTTATCCGGGATTTAAATATTCATCGGAACTGCGTTTGAATATAGACGGAAATATAGCCGATAATATAAGAGTGTCAGCTAATCTCGACGATACCAATATAAATCAGGAGACTAAGAAAGTAACGCTTTATATAGACGGCCGTTACTGGAATTTTGTTCTCGGCGATTTTACTACTTCTTTTAATGACACTGAATTTACGCTTTATAATAAAAAATTAAAAGGCGTCGAAGCGGCGGGCACGCTTTCTGAGGGTAAATATCAAATAAAAGCTATCGCGTCGCGTTCTGAAGGTCAGTCTCAGACTGACATGTTTACTGGCGGCGGAATGCAATCAGAATATCAATTTAGCCGCAGGCCGGTCGTTCAAAATTCGGAAAAAATAACTTTAGACGGCCGGGCGCTTATAAAAGGCACTGATTATACCATTGATTATGAAGACGGCTCGATTATATTAAAACCTCATTTATTGCCGCTTGAATCACGTAATAGAATAAATGCCGAATATGAATATTTTGAAAATGGTAATTTGTTTAGAAGAACTTTAATAGGCGTACGCGGTACGGCGTCTTATAAAAATTTAAATAAAATAGGATTTAGCGTTATCAGGGAAGAAGATGATAAAGGGTCGGTGAAAGGTGCTACAGAATCTGATATACAGGTTAAACCGACCTCTTCTACCGTTTATGGTTTTGATTATAAGTTAAATCCTGCCGCTAATTTAAAATTAGACGGTGAAATCGCGCTTTCAGTTTTTGATCAAAATACTCTTTCAAACGCTAACGCTGAAGATAAAAATATTAATTCGGCGGCTTTTTTTACTAAAGCGTCATATACGGCGAAAAAATATTCGTTAAATGTCAGAAAGCAGAAAATGGGTAAAGATTTTATATCTATAGGAAAAAGCAGGCTCGATATTGATGAAGATAAAAATGAAGCGGTTTTAAAATTAATGCCGTTCGATTGTTTGAATTTTCAATTTGATTATGAAGACAGCCAGCGCGCGTCGTTAAATGATCCCGACTTGCCTTCGAGCGTTAATACGCGTGTAGATATTAATAATAAGGCATTAAGAACTTTTTCGACTTATTATTTTAGAAATAAAAAATCGTCAATCGATTTTAGCAGTTATGAACGGCTAAAAAGAAATGATACGAGTATGCTCGATTATCATGAACAAATATATCAGGGCGAAATTAAAAATGAGCATAATAAAATTACCGAGCGGCTTAGATATAATTTAAGAACTATTAATTCTAAATATGATCTTACCCGTAAACAAAATGAATATACCTATAATGCCGGTGTTTCGTCAAACTTATGGGATAAATTAAATTATTCTCTCGAAGCTTCTAATATAAAAACTGATGCCGGGCAGAATGAAGATTTAATATCTAATATTAGAAATTATTCTCTCGATATTACTTCTAATTTAACCAGAAAATTATCGTTGAATACAGTTTTTTTATCGCGTATAGAAGATAATGTTCAGACTAATAGAAAAGATAATTTAATAGCTACCGATGCTAAAATACGTTATAATCCTTCTAAAAAAATACACGGCCAGCTTCGTTATAAAGAAAGCCATGCCAAGAAATTTTTACTCGATAAAACTTATAATGAAAAAATATTACAATTAAAGGAAGGCGTCATTAATGAAGAAGATTATATTACCGTTGAAGAACCGGTTACTACTCAGAATGGATCATTTTTATTTGATTTAATGCCGTCTGAAAAGATTCGTTCTCAGCTTCAATATCAATTTAAAAATTTAATAAATATTAACACTAAGGCGCGTATGTCGGTTTCTGATTCTGCGATTATGGAATTTAAATATGCGCCGAATAGAAGTTTATCTTCAATTTACAGGCTTATGAATTCAAAAAACACTCAAAATGTGGGTGAATTGATGGCGAGCCGTAATTTAAATCATAATCTTGAATTAAGGAAAACTCTTAACGCAAAAACTGCTTTAATATCGAGTTCGGATATTGATTATAAAACCGATGTTTACAGGCCCGCTGAAAATACTGATACATACAGTCAGGGGTTTAGATTCGAAAAAGATTTAAGTTCGTCGTTTAATATTACCTCAGGTCTTTCTTATGCTCAAATTAATCGTATAGCGCCTTATTATGATTCGAATAAAGTATCGGTGATCGGCGGATTTCGTCTGATACCTAAAAGATTTAGAATGACGCTTCGTTCTAATCTTGATTATTCGATAGAAGATGATGATATTTCAAAAAGGCATAAGACAATATTAGATAATTTTCTCGATTACGATCTTGGCGGCGATACGGCGCTATCCGCTAATTATAAATTTATTAATTCCGGAAAAACCACGTTCGAAGAAGGTTATTCGGCGCGGATCGGTAAAATGACTCTTACAAAAAGATTCTAATTAAACTAATTGAATTAAAATAGTTAAAATTATTGCCGTTTTAAATAATTTTATTTTTTGTGCAGCGGCGGATTTTCTTTATCTTTTTTAGATAAAATGATATGGCGTGTTTCTATCGGCCAGTTAATATTGATGGTTTTATCGTTAAATGCTATGGCGGCGCTGTGAGCGGGGGAATAAAGGCTGTCGCATTTATATAATACTTCCGCATATTCGCTCAGTACTAAAAATCCGTGAGCGAATCCGCGCGGGATAAACATCTGTTTTTTATTATCGGAGGAAAGTAATTCGGCCGTCCATTTACCGTAATCCGGCGAGTCTTTTCTAATATCAACTGCTACGTCGAATATTTCGCCATGCGCTACTCTGACCAATTTAGCCTGTTCGAAAGGCGCGAGTTGATAATGCAGGCCGCGCAGCACTCCGCGTTTTGAAAATGACTGGTTGTCCTGTAAGAATTTAGCGGTAATACCGTTTTCAGCGAAATGTTTTTCATTATATGATTCAAAAAAATATCCTCTTTCATCCTGATAAATATCGGGGTTAAAAATTATTACTTCTTTTAATCCGGTCGGTATAAATGTCATTTGCATCCTCTTTACTAATTATTTATATATCAGGTTGATGTATTATTTATTTTTCCAGTTTTTAGTGGCGTTTTTTATAGCTTCAGCTATTTCTTCAAAAATTGATTTTACGGTTTTTTCATTCAGTAATTCTTTATGAAAGGGTGAAACTAATTTAATAAAATCCGCCGGAGTTTTAGACAGCTTATTATCGTCGATTATTTTATTGGCGAAAATTTTGAAATTATCGCAAAAATTTTCACATTTATCAGATATATTAAAATTTATAGGTTTTAAATATGATTTATAATTATTATACTGGTTTAAAAGCGATTCAGCGGTTTTTTTTAAATTTAAAAATCCGGATTTAATGCCCGTTAAGAATCCTATTTCTTCAGCTACCATTTTTAAACTTTTTTCGAAGTCTATTTTTAAATCTCTTTTTTTTATAAATTCATCCATATCGCCGGCTTTATTGTGTATTGAGTTTAAATCCGGACGTTCGGCTTTTTCCAGAATATCTATTACGCTTTCTAATATGCAGGTAGTTTCGAAGGCGGTTTCAAGCGCTGAAAGGTCTTTTCTTACTTCAGCCGCTATTTCTATATTTTCACGATATGTTTCCTCTAATTCCTCTAATTTATTATTTGCGCCGGTTTTTCTTTTGAAATAATCGTTGCGTATTTGTTGAAGTTTCGTTTTTTCTATTACAAGAACTTCTATTTCTTTTTTAAGATTATTTTTAAGTTTGTTTATAGTAAAACAGTTTATAAAAAATCCGAATCCTTTTTTTAGAGATTCCATATTAGTTTTAAGCGTCAGAGCGGAGCCTTCATGGCGAGATACAATTATTTTTTGAGCTTCTTCGAGCCGGTCGAGCTCCGGGTTAGCTTTTTTAAGTTCGCTTATTAAAGAATTTTTTTGTATTTTAATATCTGATATATTTTTTTCTATACCGGTTATTTTTTTTTCTAATTCATTTTTTTTCACGGCGAGCGTTTTATTTTTAACGTTTTTTTCAGTTTTAAGAGATTTATAAAATTTCGAATTCTGGTCCAGGCCGTTATTAAAGTAAAGTTTTACGGTTTCTTCTGTGACGCGGTTTAGAAGGCCGTTGTAAGATAATTTAAATTTATCGACATATTCGCCGTTAAAAGCCTTTTGCATTTCGTCGGTTTCTTTAATCGCGCTTTCGATGTTTTCGATGGCTTTTTCTATCCATGTTTTAAATTTTTTTAAATCATAGCTTGCGGCCATAATAAACCTCTTTATTTTTATAATTTAATTAAGTTTTCATTAAAATAATATTTATTTAAATTCCGTATTCAGGCGCATTAAAATGTCTTTTAATTTTCCATGCGGCGTTTTTTATGATGGTCGTTAAATTAGCGCCGCGCGCTTTTTCGATTTCTTTAAAATTGCCGCAGGCGTCCCAGTAAAGCGGGCAGGCGCCCTGGCAAATCTCTTTTTTTTCACAACCGGAGCATACCGGCGGCATGAATTCTTTGTTTCTAAAATAACGAGCGGCGCGGCTCGACCATATAGTTTCGAACGGCGTATTTAAAATATTGCCGAGGCTGTCTTTAAATGAGGAGCACGGAAGCACTTCGCCGTAAGGAGATATTGAAAGCAGCCCTGAAGCCGCCGCGCATGACTTCGAGCCGAGCCCCGCCGCTACAGGGTTAAAAAGACAGTAAGGAGTCGGCGAATACCATACGAGTTTTACTTTATTATCGTTAGCTTTTTTTTGTAAAATATTTATATGTTTTCCGATATTGGTGTAATTTATGAGAAGATTTTTGTTAATATTGGCGTTTCCGGTTTTTATTACCATATTGACTGAAAAGTAATTGAGCTCTAATCCGGCTATTAATTTGGCTATGCCGTAAACGCTTTCATAATTTTCGCTCGTAAGTGTGGAGTTAGTGTGAACATGTATTCCGGCCGCTTTGAGGTTTTTAACGGCTGAGATGCTTTTAATGAATGAACCCTGCGCGCCGGTTATTTTATCGTGCGTTTCAGCGTCGCTGCCTTCTATGCTCACCTGCGCGGAATCGAGTCCCGCCGCTTTAAGCGCCGCCGTTTTTTCCGGATTAGCGAGAACGATGCCGTTTGTGATAAGATTTACCCGCATGTTTTTATATTTTGCATGGCGTATGCTTTCAATTAATTCATCGAAGCGAAGCGTCGGTTCGCCGCCGGTGAATGAAATTGTAGGGCAATGCGCCGTATCGCAAATTATATCGATGGTTTTTTTAATTTCATCTGCAGTCATTTCCGCTCTCCGGTTAGATTTGTCGAGCCGCGGATTTTTACACGATCCTATCCCGGCATAACAGAATGCGCATTTAAGCTGACAGTTGTATGTAAGCGCTATTTCTGAAAGCACGGGATAATATAATTCATGACTGCCAAAATGAGTTATTTTAAGCTGCGGCGTTGGATGCCGTTCGACATAAGGCGTTGAATTTTGAGAAGCGAGAAGCGAAGCGAGCGTTTGAAGAAGTTTTCTTATATCTTCGATTATTATGGCTTTATCTATATTATATTTTTCAGCGCATTCGCCGGCTATTAAATTTATATCTACCATGAATTCGTCAATATTATCGTTTTTATTTTTAATTGTCTTATGATAATCCGGGCTATATAATTTATTTAATATATAAAGCGCCGTTTTATTGACGAAATACATTCGGTTTGGTCTGAGTATCAGAAGTCTGTCGCACTCACGTAAAAAAATCTGGTCTTTAGTGGTGGATATAATTTGAGACGCGGCCGATGAAAGAATATCAATTTCATTTATTTTTAAAATATTATCGTTGTCTTTTTTTTGCATTTATAAATTTTTTCCTTATGTATATAAAATATTTAAAATATTCAGGTATTTTTATATTTTTTTAATGAATTTATATATTTAAAAACTGCTTACGCAGGCGCTGTGGCAAGCGCTATGACAGGCGCTATGACAATCGCAAGCGCTGTGGCAGGCGCTATGACAATTAGAATGAACGCAGGCGCTGTGGCAGGCAGAATGAACGCAGGCGCTGTGGCAGGCGCTGTGACAGGCGCTATGGCATGCCGAATAACCGAGCGCGTTTCCGGCGGCGGCCATTTTAGTGGAGATATAATCAGCGGTGCGAGTTACGCGCGTTTCAATGCTTCGCGCTATGCCTGAAGCGTAATTTTCTATATTTGAAGCCGTCCGGTCCGCGCTTTTAAATATTGCAGTGTCTTTAATGTCATCGAATAAAGTTTTGCGGTTTTCTTCTTCTTTTTTTATATCGCCGGCCGCGCTATTAGCGTTATAATCTGTATGGCAGGTGTTATCCTGGCTATGGTTATAAATATGGTTATGGTAATGATTATGATTTGAATAATAACGATTGTTATAACGATATCGGTCATATTCGCTATCGAGCATAAGCCAGTAATATTCATCTTCGTTTTCTATGCGTTTTTTTATACTTGCCTGTTCATAATTTTTACGTATTTTATCGCGCCAGTATTTTTGCGATTCGCTATAATCGCAATCCCATGTTTTAGCCTGTACCGAGCGGCTGACTTTTTCGAGAACGGTATATAATTTTTCTTTATCGAGCGTTCCGTCGGGTAGTATGGCTTTTTCTATTAATTCTTTTTCATAGCTTTCGCCGGCTAAAGATGCGTCTTTTATCTCTAATTGAAGCGGGTTTTCGTTTACTACGCCGAGCGCGTTTTTGTTGATCAGCCTGAGTAATATTAAAGTTATTACTTTTGAAGTATCGCCTATATATAAAGCACATTCTATTTGATTGAGCTCAGGCATTTTATTGGATACGGTAAAATTTTCGACCTCTATTTCAGGCGCTTCGTATTGAGAGTCATCGGGGATTTCGGGTATCGGCGGAAATAATTTATGCGTCAGCCAGCGTATGAGAAAAAAACCTATAAAAAATAAAATTAAATAAGCTATTAGATTAACGGCAATATCTACATCTTTTTCTATTTCTATTTGTTTTGATTTTTTCAGTATTTTTTGTTTATTATTTTTATTATAGAGCGCCTGCCGGCGTGCTGATTCATTATTGATACCGTTGTTTGTTCCGGTGCTTGAAGCTGCCGGCGCTGATTCTGGAATAATCATATTGAAATGGCGAAGCGGCATGAAAAATTTTACGTCCATTTTTTGCATACTCTGCATACTGGATTTTTCTAAATAAAATGAAAGCCATTTTTTACCAGATTTTTCATCAGGCGTTGGATATGGTATAAACCGTTTAAATTTATTTTTTTCAGATGAGGGAATTATTACGCCTGTAGTATCCATTATCTGGCCGGTTATATCTTCAGCTTTATTAATATATTCTGGAAGTTCTATTGGAGTAATAAAAGTTATTATTTGTTTTTCTATTGGAAGCGCCCATTGCGGCGGGCACCAGTGAATTCCGGCGAAATTTTCATTTTTAATGTTAGTTATAAAAGCCGAAATTTCATTTACTTTATAAGATATTATAAGATCGTATGTATCTCCGGCGACGGTGTTTTTATTCATTTTAACCCCGTAACTATAGCGCATTGAAGCCGCGGGCGGGATT
Organism: uncultured bacterium; assembly: GCA_964421195.1. GTDB lineage: Bacteria > Muiribacteriota > UBA9980 > UBA9980 > UBA9980 > UBA9980. The sequence goes on from CAYQWL010000028.1 coordinate 16,353, forward strand.
AAAGATACGCCTATTTCTTCGCTGGAAGATCCGTTATACATTACGGCGGATTCTATAGAGTGGTTTGCATCGAACGGGCCGATGGTCCTTATAAGATCGCGTGTTTGTTTTTCGAGAAAACGCATCTGGTATTTTACTTTAATATGGCCGTCCTGAAGTATATTTATCTGTGATTTAATTTCTTTAAGCTCGACCTGCGCGTATGAATGGATGGGAAAAATTAAAAATATAGAAAATGAAAATAATAAAAATACGATCGGTGTTATTATAATTGATCGTTTCATTAATCACTCCTGTTAAAACATAAAAAATTGCATTATTATAATCGAAATTCCGAGCATTGGCACAAAAATTCCGAGATACTTGTTGATTTTTTCTGCTTTTTCAAGCTGCTGTCCATCGACGAATTTAATTAAATATATAGTTGAAATTAGTGAACAAAATAATATAAAATAGCATGAAATCATAAGTCTGTCGGCTAATGTGAGATAGCTTACCTGCGGAATGGCTGAAGTTAAATTGATATGATAGGCAACTGAAGTGAATACAGTCGATATTCCGAGTGAAATACGCTGCGACATTTTATCGGGGCTTAAAGCGAATGAAAGAAATGAAAGCGATAATATTATAGATAGAGGTAAAAGCAATTTTAACATGGATGAAAAGCGTGGACGTGATATGCTTAAACCAAAAATATAACGTGAATAAGTAAGGCCGTCTTCACCATCGTCGTACCCGAAAGATGTTTTATATTTATGGCTGTCTATTTTGCTGAATTTAGTATTAATTACCCAGCCTTGAATTTTAACCAGATCGTCTATGTTGTTTTCATCGGGTTTTATAATATATTTCATTTTATCGACGCTTAATTCACGATCTTCAATTTCAATGGTCAGGTTTTGTATATCGAGAGGATAATATTTAAAGTTTAAATCGTTAGTGAGCGTTGCTACTATACGATGCGCTACCCAGTGGAATGTACGTCCTTCCACTTCGATAGTGTCGAACACGGGTTCATCTTTGTATTCGACCGCGCCGTTCATTATCTCAAAGTTAAGAGGATTTATTTTTTCGTTTTCCCATATCATCCATACATAAAAATCTACGATCCATGTGCCGGAAGCTACTTCGAGTTTACGGACGTTAAGAATGTATGTGCCTATTTTTACTTCGTCTGATGCAATTGAAAGCAGAGATTTGTTAGGGATTGGAATGTTAGAAGAAACGCTGTTTTTCTGGTTTATATCATCGGATATGACCGGCCCGGCGGTAAATAATAAAAAAAATAAGGCCGATGCCATAAATAAAAAAAATAATATAATTGAATTAAGCGCCGGATTATAAACCGCCGATTCAAGCGGTTTAACGGATTTTTTTAATGAATTTATATCGATCGCTTTTTTTTTAATTATCATAATGTCTTATTTTTAAATATAATATAAAATTTAAACATAATAAATAATTGAAATATCGTTTTTGACTATAAATAAACTTTATTATTATGCCGTAAATATTTTTTTATGCTATTTATTATAACATATATATAAAAAAAAAATAAACTAAAAAATAGTTATTTATTAAATTATATAATTCAAAAACAATATATCAATTTGAGAAAAAATATATCAATTTAAGAATATTGTTTAAAATTGAGAATAATATTTTTAAGTATTGGTGAAGGTTTTAAAGAAAGTAAATATGGCATATATATTGCTTAAGGTATAAATAAAAGAATATATTAGTTTATTTTAAAAAGGTTAATTTTTGAAAACCTGCAACATATTTATAAGGAGTTTTACGACTGATTTCAGGTATTTTTATAGTTTTTATAGCGGACTTATATATTATGAGTTTTTAAATTTTAATTAGCGGAGGTATTATGGAAAAATTAAAAAGTCTCGATGTAAATTGTAAAAATGATTTATTTTCGTGTAATCCGTTAATAGATCGTGTTTTATTTGATTATGCGAGTATAGATGCCAACGGTGTTATAATATTGAATACGCTTTGCAAAGATAAATATGGGAGCGGGCTTATTACTATTAAAAAGCGGCTGCCCTTAAATAATATATATATTGATAAAAATTATTTTGATATACTAATAGCTGATCCGGTTAAAAAAGCGCATTATTATCTTTACAATATTTATTATATTGAGAATTCAACGATTTATATAGCCGGAATATCTTCGATACTTTCTTTTGAAAATTTACCTTCCCGTCCGATTAAAAATTTAATGTCATCTTATTTATTATTCAACTGGCATTTCGATATCGGCGCTAATGAATTCGTTTATGAAACGAATTCATTATATTCTATTAAATTTAATCCTAATTATTTTTCTCAAATAGTTTCATTTGAAAATCTTGAAAAAATATCGCGGTCATATAAATTATATTCTAAGCTTTGCGAGTGCGTTCCGCCTTATGATAGGCCGTCTAATTATATGCAGCGTTCGTTTTTTATGGCAGGCGTAAATTCGGTTAAAAAATATGGACTCGATAATAATTCATATAAAGAAATAAATTCTTATTTCGCTTCTTCAAGTATAAAAAATGCCGCTGATTGTTATTTTTCGTTTGAGCAGTTTTATTTAAGCGGTATTCAAGCTGCGCTTAATTTTTATAAAATGAGCGAAGTTGAAGAATGCGGTGAATAAATTATGAGATTATTTTTAACTATTAAATTATAAAAAATATAATATAATTTTACAACAAACATATCACAGATTAAATTTAAATGATAAAGTTTATTGTTTAAATAAAAATATTTTAATAATTAATATTTAAGATAGGTTGTTTTTAATAGATCTGCCGATTGACATTATTCTGGTATTATCTCAAATACTTCTATTTTTTCTTCTTTGCCTTTGATATTTATATATCTGGTTAAAATTTGAGTTCCGGCGAGGGATTTTTTATTTATTTGTGAAAAGCTGTAGTTTGAAAGAAGAACCGCTCCAGGCCTGCAATTTGATTCGAGCCGTTGAGCTATGTTTACCGCGCCTCCAATGAGAGTGTTATCTCTGCGTTCAGTTCCGCCGACGTTTCCTGAAATGACTCTTCCGGTGTTTATTCCAATGCGTAATTCAAATTGATTATCTTTAATTTTTTTAACTGCGTGTTGTATTGAAAGCGCGCTTTTAAGCGCATTTTCACAATTTGAAAAGACGGCGAAAATAGCGTCGCCTATAAATTTATCGATATCGCCGCCATTTTCATAAATAATGTCAGTCGCGGGGTTAAATATTTTATTGATAGCGTCTATAACTTCTTCAGGGCTATGTTTTTCGGAGTAAGCGGTAAATCCTTTAATATCTATAAATAAAAGTGTACAAAATAATTCTTCATCTATAATTGAATAATGTCCTCGATCTACTGAGGAACCGGCTTTTTTCCAGACGTTATGAGGCGTATATTGTTTTATAATTGCCTGTAATTTTTCATTTCTTTCATTTGCTGCCATTAATGCCGCGTTTTTTTCCTGCAGTTTCAGGGTGAGGAGAAAATGTTCATTATTTATGTATTTGAAAGCTTTTTCGGTTTCGGATATTATTTTTTCAGCGTCGTTTAGCATAAAGGTTAATTCATTAATTTTAGTTTTCAGGCTTTCTGGAGTTTTATCTTTGCTATCATCTATATGTTCATATTCTGAAAGTAAACTTATATAATTAATCGAGGTTTCAGATTCTATTTCTTTCGAAGCTATGGTAAAAATAGAAATTGAAGTGGAAAGTTGTTGTGAACCGCACAATGCTTCGTTTTTATTGGTAATTCTGTGATATTCGTTATGAAATGGCGCGTATTCGCCGGCGCAATAAAAGCCGACGATTGGTACATTTTCTCCAAAAACTTCGCGTACTTGCGCTATTTCTTCACCGGTGCGTGAGTGCAGTACATTTTTTCTTAAATGGCAACTAAAAATAAGCACAAGCTCGGGGTTATAACCGTTGATAGTTTGTTTTGCTTTTAATGCCGCCCGTCTGGCGCTTTCAAGAAGTTCGTCGCGGCCGAGTTGCACAAGTTGAATTTGCATGCCTTTCATATCTTCGCAGGGATAGAAAGAAACGCTTCCATCTGTATTATTAAATATTCCAGGCGTTTTTATAACGAATTTTTCTTCTTTATTGTCGAGGTTTGCGATTAAGGAATATTTATACATTGTATTATCGAGAGTTTCGATAAAATTTTCGCCGAGATAAGTTTTAAAATATTCGATTATTGAAATGTTATCGACTTCATAAACTATATTTCCACGAGTTTTAGTGCATATGACGGGACGCGCGACCGGCGACCAGCTGCTTTCAAAAGCATATCCAAATTTTATTTTCATTGGATATAAAGATTTTATAAATAGCATGTTAAGGTTGTCGGAAAAAACGCTGTTATTAAAATATTGTTTTCCTTTAAAAAAATCAGTTTCACTCCGTCCTGCCGATCCGCCTCCGGAAACGGGAAGAGGAAAAGGAAATGAATCTTTGATGCCGTGCAGATATTTTATGCCTTTTAGATGACTTTCCGTTCCTAAAAGCAAACATGATATTATTTCATTTTCTTGAATAGGATTTTCAGAAAGAAAATGTTGAACAATTTTTATGGCCGCTTCTTCGGGTGCCTGCCCGCATATTTCGGAATATGGCTTGAATTCGATTGCGTCTGTATAAATTAAAAGAACTATAACGGAATTTTTTTTAAGTCCTCCGTTAATAATTTCAAAATAAGAAGATGAGCCAAAAATAGGCGTATCGCCAGTAATGTCGCGAACGCCTTTAATTACGCGTTCAGCCAGAAAATTAGATGATGCGAAAAGTAAAGCGATATTTGCAAGCGGGCATTGACTGACAGCTCTTTGTGCAGCGAGTTTTCCTTCCTGGTATCCGTCGCTATGCCCGCTTGCTATTCCCAGCCCCTTTTTTATATACATTATGACCTCCTGAGGTACATCAACTGTATAAATGAGTGTGGATAACTTTTATATTTAAATTGAATTTACCATAAAACACTAAAAAACACAAGGATATTATCTAAATTCAATCTTGATTTTAAATATTATATCAGACGAGTTACTAAAAATATATACTAAAAATATATGGAAAAATATATAATAACTATGTTATAATAACGCATTAAGGTGATTATAAATGCAGTTCGTAGAATGTCCGCATTGCGGTATGAAAATATTAGAATCGGCCAGAATATGTAAGGGCTGTCAAAATCCGGTTAGTAATGCTTCGATAATTGAATTAAAATCTTATTCTTCTGATAAATCGAATGATTTCGCAAATAAAATTAGCGCGGCCGGTGATAGTAAAAAAGAAAATGATAAGGCCGCGGGCGGGCTGCCTGATATTTCTATTACTTTTGACGATCTGGTTGAAGACGGTTTAGGCACGGCAGCCGATGACGCGTCTTCGCTTGATCAAATTGAAGTTGTGCGTGATTATGGCGATGAAAGTGAAAGGCCTGAAAATAATATAAAATTGTCTAAAAACGCTAAGGGCGTTACGCATGTTAATATTATCGAGAAAAAAGAACCTGAAGGCATTTATAGCAGTAATTTTCAGCGTAACGTTATTCCGCGGCTTATACAGATATTTGTAATTTCAGTTATAATAATTATTATAACTGTGGGTATTGTTATATATAATATAATGGATCTTCCGCAGCATTATAACACCTTTCATATGCGCAAAGAAAACTCAAAAAGTTTTTCTGAAGCGCTTATACAACTTAATGTTTGTGAAAACGCTCGTTTAAATCCCGCGTTAAATTTTCAGGTTTCTGAAATCGAAAATAGCTTTTTAAATAGTTATGTAATCTGGAAGGTGATGGTGAGTAAGATCGAGCGAGTTATGGATGATCCGCTTTCTAAAAATGTTTTTGTTTTAAGCGTCAGGTCTGATCGTAATTCAAAGGTATTTCATTACATAAGACTTTATTTAAACGATAAAATGTCGAATTATTTAAAAAAGAAAGTTTTTATTATTAAAGAAGAAAAATCCATAAGCATTCATGGCCGTATTATAGGCTGGGCACGCTCAAGTGACCGTTCCGCTATAGAAATCGATATTTATGACGCTGAAATCATGGAAGGATTATAATCATATTAAGTCATAGACTTAATTTAAAATTAAAATGCTGCCAGGAATGAATATAAAATTATAAATAAAAAATAAACATGACGTAAATATAAAGGGTTATAAAAATAAAAAGTCAAATAATTGAAGGGTGGGTAAAAATGTACGAAAATGAAATCTTTGCTGAACCGTATAAAATAAAGATGGTTGAAAAAATCAGGAAAATAACCAGAACTGAACGTGAAGCTCTCGCGCGTGAAGCAGGTTATAATGTTTTTAATCTTAAATCGCGCGACGTATATATAGATTTGTTGACTGATTCTGGTACGGGCGCTATGTCGGATGAGCAATGGTCGGAAATGTTGAAAGGCGATGAAGCTTATGCCGGTTCCGGTTCTTTTGAAAAATTGCAAAAAGCTATAGATGATATCATGGGGTTTAAATATGTTCTTCCAACGCATCAGGGACGTGGCGCTGAAAATGTTTTATTTTCGGTTATGGTAAAAAAAGATGATGTCGTTATCGGCAATATGCATTTTGATACGACGAAAGCGCATATAGAAGTAAGGGGCGCTCATGCTATTAATTGTGTAACCGAAGAAGCTTTTGATCCTGATTCTGATTATCCGTTTAAAGGGAATATGGATACGGAAAAACTTGAAAAATTGATTAAAGAATACGGGCCTGAAAAAATACCGCTTGTCATGATTACCGTTACCTGTAACAGCGGCGGCGGCCAGCCTGTGTCAATGGATAATATTAGAAAAACCGCGGCTATATTAAAAAAATATAATATACCTCTTTTTTTTGATGCCGCGCGTTTTGCTGAAAATGCTTATTTTATAAGAACTCGTGAAGACGCCTATAAGAACGTGCCTATAATTCAAATTGTGCGTGAAATGTTTTCGTATGCGAACGGCGCGACGATGTCGTGTAAAAAAGATGCGATAGTAAATATAGGCGGGTTTATAGCTCTTAACAGCCCTGATCTTTATCAGCAATGTACTCAATATTGCGTTATATACGAAGGGTTCGTTACTTACGGGGGGCTTTCAGGCCGCGACCTTGCGGCTATAGCGCAGGGATTATACGACGGCATAGATTATGAATATTTAAAAAGCAGAATATATCAGACTGAATATCTTGGTAAAAAATTACGGGCAGCCGGTATTCCGATTATATGGCCTATAGGCGGTCACGCGGTTTATGTAAACGCTCGCGCATTTCTGGACCATATTTCAAAAACTGAATTTCCGGCTCAAGCGCTGGTAGTGCATTTATATATAGAGGGAGGCGTTCGTGCCGTAGAAATAGGAACGGTGCTTGCTGACCGCGATCCGGTTACCGGAGAAAATCGTTATCCTGAATTTGAGCTTGTAAGGCTTGCCATACCCCGGCGTACTTATACACTTTCACATATGGATGTAGTCGTAGATGCTTTTGAGAAGGTTAAAAAAGTAAAAGATAAAATAAGAGGCCTTCGTTTTACTTATGAACCTAAGGTGCTCAGACATTTTACCGCTCGTTTCGAATATGTTTAAATTTAAGAATTTTAAGTTTGTAAATAATAAAAAGGGTGATCGTTTATTAAAAATAAACAAAAAGCAGTTATAATAGGTATTTCTATAAATTCTACCAGGGTTGAAAAAACGTTAAAATATCACAGCGTCTATGAAGCCGACCGGTCCGTTGCGGAACTTGAACTTCTTGCTAATACGGCGGGAGCTGAAGTTTGCGCTCGTTTTGTAGTTAATCTGTCTAAAATAAATCCGAGAAGCTTTATTGGCTCTGGTAAGATAGAAGAAATAAAAGAAACTATTAAATCCGATATGAGCGATGAACTTCCTGATGTTATCATATTTGATGAAGAACTTTCCGGCGTACAGTATCGTAATCTCGAAGAAGCTTTTGATATGGCTATAATAGACCGTACTCAACTTATATTGCATATATTTGCCATGCGCGCCAGAACTCAGGAAGGTATGCTTGAAGTGGAACTGGCGCAGTTAGAATACTTGCTGCCGCGCCTTATAGGGTTTGGAAAAGTATTAAGCCGTCTTGGCGGAGGCATTGGAACGCGCGGCCCCGGTGAAACTAAATTAGAAGTTGACCGCCGTAAGATAAGAACGAGAATAACTAAAGTTAAAGCCGATCTTGAAAATATTAAAAAGCACAGGGCGCTTCATAGAAAGCAGCGCGACGAATTTCCTTATCCGCAAATATCGCTTGTGGGTTACACTAACGCAGGCAAGTCAACGCTTTTAAATTCGCTCGCTAAATCTGACATACTCGTTAAAGATCAGCTTTTTTCGACTCTGGATACGACTACAAAGAAAATCAAACTTCCGGCTTCAGCGCTTGAAGTTTTAATAACTGATACCGTTGGTTTTATCAATAAATTGCCGCATAAATTAGTTATGTCGTTTCGCGCCACGCTTGAAGAAACGGTTCATGCCGATCTTTTACTGCATGTGGTAGATGCGTCTAATCCTGATTGTATGTCGCAGATAGATGCGGTTAATATAGTTCTTAAAGAACTTGATTGCATCGATAAACCGGCTGTTATTGTATTAAATAAAATCGACGGCGTTGAAAGTGCTGATATGGATCGAATAATGGATGAATTAAAACTTAAATTTGAAAATGCGATTTGCGTAAAAATATCGGCTAAAAAAAAGTTGAATTTTAATGATCTGTATCAGGCTATTGAACAGCAATTTTCAGGGTTTATAGGAGAATATGAATTGAAAGCGCCGGTTTCAAACGGTAAGCTTATCAGTTTTATAAAAGGTTTTTCAAAGATATTGCATGAAAATCATGACGGCGGTGAAATAAATTATAAAATCAGAATGTATAAAAGGCATTTTAATGTAATCGAGCCTTATCTCAAAAATAATGTTTAGTTTTTTTATTTTTCTATACTATGAGTCTATTCTAATTTAAGAAAGGCTGATTTTTTTAATTTATAATGTGTTTATAAGTTTTTTTACGACTAATTTCAGGTATTTTCTTAGTTTTATAGCGGGCTCATGTATTTTATAAATAAATTTTAAAAATTAACATTACTTTTCCCTGACAATTTTATTGTTGAAAAAGGAGAAAATTATGAAATTCCGTATGATTATAACTGCTGTTTTTTTAATAGCTGTTTTTTGTCCGTGGCTTCAGAGTGAGATGTGCGAGGCATCTGATGGTTCTATAAAAAAATATGTTGATTTTTTGAAAGAAAAATCTAAAGATCCAGTTGAATACTTTATTGATCTTTTTGATAAGTATAAGATCGTTGTTTTTACCGAAACAAATCATTATGAAATGACTCAATATGAGTTTTTAGCTAAAATTATCAATCATCCAAAATTTATTGAAAAAGTTAGAGCGGTTTTTACAGAAGTCGGCTCCAGATCACAGCAATCTAAAATGGACGAATTTTTAAATTCAAAGGTTTTGCTGGATAAATATTTAATTGAAATAAATCAGGAAAATGTGGTTCATCCATGCGGCTGGCCCAACCCTAATTGTTTCGGGCTGTGGAAAGATATATGGAATGTCAATCATAATGCACCGGCCGAAAAGAAAGTGCATGCTTATTTAAGCGATATGCAATGGGATTGGAAAGAATTGCAAACTCCTCTTGATTATAAAAATGCGATAATAAATATGGATAAATCTGACAGAGATTATCAAATGGCGCAGCTGATAATAGACAAAATAAATTCAATAAGCGCCGGTATTTCAAAAGATAAAAATAAAAAAGACAGGTATCTCGTTATTATGAATACCAGGCATGGCATTGGAAGAGGTATTTCCGTTCAGGACGGCAAGACTTGTAAAACAACGGTCAGATATTTGAAAGATTTTCTTGGAGATGAAAACGTTTTTAGCGTTCTTTACCATCAGAGCGTGGCTGGACAAGCTGAAACCGGGGATAATTTGATAGACGGCGGTAAATGGGATGCGGCTTTTTATTTAAATAATAACAAACCTGCCGGTTTTGATTTGAAAGACACGCCGTTCGGCGAAAGTCCCTTTGATTTTATGTCCGGTATCGATGCTAAATCTTATTCACACGCCTTTAATGGCCTGATTTTCTGGAAACCTTTAAAAGATTATTATAAAATGATCTGGTATCCTGGTTTTTATAACGCTTCCGTCTGGCGCAATGAAGTCGAGCGTAGATGTAAAATAGCCGGTGCGCCGAATAGCGTCGAAGCTATTATAAAAAAATTAGGTTTAAAAACTGCATTGGAATTGCTTCCGACAGTTAAAGAAGGAATTGGCTATAACGAAGACGATATAATGGTTATTATAAAAAAATGGCTATAATATTTGTGCTGTGGCCGGTTTATTTTTGTACTATGACGCGGGATGTCTCACGGGAGAATTTAGATGTTAAAAGACTCGAACGGCATCGCGCCTTACGACTCCGCAATTGAAATAACTGTGTTCATTCTTTTTTTGGTTATGTATATAGGGGTTTTCAGATTCCAGAAAATGTGATTCTCACTTTCGGTTGTTTTCGCTTGCCTGGGTGTATAAATGGCGGCGTCATATATCGTACTGGTAAAGGAAACTACTTTGCTTGAAAAAAAGAGATTTAGCGCAGGGCTCTAATGTTTAACGTTTTTTTGCTTTTTTTACAGGCCCGGTTATTATTGTTGGTAAAATTACTTTTGTAAACTGCAATTGGTTGTTAAATGGTATCGGCTTATATAATGTTAAACCTTCACAGCCAGCGTTGCGATGAAAGTTTTTATGTATGGATCCAGAAGATCGAAATTTGAAATATCTTCGTAAAAGCCGTTAATGGTGAATCCAGCCGCGATCTGTCCGCCGATGAGCGAGTCGAGTGAGTGCCCGAATTCTATGGGTTTTTTGCAATCTATCTTTATGGCAAGCTGGTCCTTCGGAAGTTGTTCGAGATCTGAATATGGTATCTTATATTTGACGATAAACTCTCCGGCGGTGTCATAACGTTCAAGATCGAATATATAGGTGACCGGGTTGCAAAAACCGGAAAGAAGCCTTCCACCCGGGCGAAGGACCCGATGGCATTCCCGCCATACCGGCGTTACGTCGTCTATGAAACAGTTTGAAACTGGATGGAATATAAGGTCGAAAGTTTTGGCGGCGAATGCTGAAAGGTCTTTCATATCGCCCTGAACAAGGTCGATAGAAAGGCCTTCGCGGCCGGCTACCCGACGGTCCTGATCGAGTTGAGCCGGGCAGTTGTCGAAAACTGTCACGCGGGCGCCAGCGGCTGCAAGTATTGGGCCCTGCTGACCTCCGCCGGAAGCCAGGCACAATATATTTTTATCTTTGACTTCGCCGCCGAACCATTTATCTGGAACGAAGATCGTTGGGGTTAAAAGAATTTGCCAAAAACCTTTTCTCGCGGCAGCGACTGTATCTGGATCTACCGGGCGGGTCCAGATGTTGTCGTCTGTAACTTCTTTTTCCCACGCCCGCCGGTTATGAAGCGTTACATCCATAATTAAAAACCTCCATAGCCAATATTAAAATTTATGTTTTTTTACTTGAAAGGGTTCCACACGTCGATCCCTTTTTCGGTGATCAGTTTTTCGTAATATGCCTTTTTTTTTCTGATTACTTCGAGTTGTACGTTGAGTTCTTTCACTTTTTCTTCGAGGACTTTTTCCTGTTTAAAAATTATTTTTGCGCGGTCTATTATAGTTTCATCACCCAGAAGGCACATTTTTATGTAGTTTTTGATCTGCGCGATAGGAAGTCCTGAATATCTCAGGCAATTCACAGTCTTTAACCACACTATATCGTAATCCGAGAAAAGCCTTATATTCGATTTGCTCCTGGAAACGAAAGGCAGAAGGTTTTCGTTATCGTAATAGCGTATGGCGTGTTTGGATAATCCGGTCATCTTAGAAATATCGTTGACGGTGTATTTAGGTTCTCTACTGTAAACTGTTTCACCGGAGTCAAGTATCCTGTCTTTAATTTTCTGCCTGCAATTCCGCATTATTTTGCCCTCCTTATTGGGTTCAAACTGCTAATTATATAACGCAAATTAAAAATATGCAATATCATTTTAAAATAAGGGGATAAAAATATTTTAATTTATTTATTGACTTCGTGTTACTCGAATGTTTTACAATTTAAATAGAACTTTAAAATTTTGATATTGCATTTTTGTATCTTAGTTGTGCGGGGCGTCGTATTATTGTTCCGCTGAAAATTTTAATCAGCTGTTTGGCGAGATATTGGAGGTATATATGTTGTATAAGAAGATGGGAAAAACGGGGGAATCGGTTTCTATTCTGGGTTTCGGATGTATGAGGTTGCCTGTTAAGGACGGCAGGAACGATTTGATAGATACGGCCATAGCTTCAGGGATGCTCGAATATGCTATAGATAAAGGCGTTAATTATATAGATACAGCTTATCCTTATCATTCGAGTGTGCCAATGCAGAAAGGAATGAGCGAGGTTTTCGTCGGTGATTTTCTCGGTCGCGGGTATCGCGATAAGGTATTCGTCGCGACAAAGCTTCCGAGCTGGCTTGTAAATTCGAGGGAAGACATGGATAGATATTTGAACGAACAGCTTGAAAGGCTTAAGACCGACCATATTGATTTTTATCTGGTTCATGCGCTCAAGGCTGATTTCTGGAATAAACTCGAATCTCTTGGTATTTGCGAGTTTTTGAACGCCGCCATGGCTGACGGCCGTATAAAGCACGCTGGATTTTCATTTCATGACGAAGCCTGTGTTTTTAAGAAAATAGTCGATTCGTATGATTGGAGTTTCTGTCAGATACAGTATAATTATATGGATCACAATTATCAGGCAGGGCTTGAAGGTCTTCGCTATGCGCACGAACGAGGGCTTGGCGTCGCCGTTATGGAGCCGCTCAAAGGCGGAATGCTCACTTCGAATATTCCCATTGAGGTAACCGAAATTTTAAACGCCGGCGGAAAGAGCAGGCGGCCGGCCGATATGGCGCTCAGGTATGTATGGGGCCAGCCTGAAGCTGGCGTCGTGTTGAGCGGTATGAGCGATATGAATCAGGTTATCGAAAATATTGCGTCGGCTGAAGAGTTCGCTCTGCGGCCGTACGATTTGCGTGATGCTGAAATTGTCGATAAAATAAGGGATTTATTAAAATCAAAGATAAAGGTTGGCTGCACGGCCTGCGGATACTGCATGCCTTGTCCGGAAGGCGTCAATATTCCGGGAATTTTTCAATTATTTAATACTGCTTTCATGTTCGACAGTTTTAAAACGGCGGCTTTTCAATATAATATTTTTATGCCCGCCGCTGCAAAAGCGTCCAGGTGTTCTAAATGCGGGAAATGTGAAAAAGCCTGTCCGCAAAAGATAAGAATAATAGATAATCTTGCCGAAGCGGTTAAAGTTTTTGAAGCGTAATCAGGGCTGTTGGTTCTCCCGCACAATGGTCATTTGCTAAGTTTTGTGGCCATTGTGTACCCTGTCTGGAATTTCTTAAACTGTTTGATTCATTGCTGAATCGTCATCAAAAATCAAAAAATCGATTATATTAAATCGACTCATATTTTTAATTCATGGGTATTATTTTAACATCGATAAATTTTTCTTTAATTTGAATGGCTATCAGTGAAAAAGCCATGTTAAAGCCGTTAAGCGCTTTATTTTCATTTATATATCGAAGCGCCGTATTTACTATTTTATTTTTTTTGAACCGATTGACTGCTTCTTTAGCGAAACCGTATAAAATTGATTTTCTGGTTTTTACTTCAAAGAAAAAAATAGTATTATCTTTAAATGCGATAATATCTATTTCGCCATAACGTGTTCTATAGTTTTTTTTAAGGATTTTAAATTTATTTAGCATAAGGTAATTTTCGGCGAAATTTTCTCCGGCGTTGCCGAGTTTTTTATTATTTATATTTACGCCGTGCGTTAAAAGGGTATAAAGTAATCCGCTGTCAGTAATTAAATCCGCCTCTGTATTGTATTGCTTCAAGCAGGTCCTCCTTTCTAATATTTTTTTCGCTTTCAATGTCTGCTATAGTTCTTGCTATTTTTAATATTTTATAAT
>CAYQWL010000029.1:0-7336 GCA_964421195.1 uncultured bacterium
TACAATGTATTTATAAGGAATTTTCCGATTAATTTCTGATGTTTTTTATATTTTTTATAGCGAATTTATTTTTATTTTTTAGTGATTTTATATTATGTTTTATTTTATTAGCGTTTATTTTTTATTAAATTGCCCGGCGGATAATTTTTCAGATAATTTCTGCGCTAAATTTTAATGATTGGACCGGCGATGAGCGATATTTTAGAACTTCTTAAATCTCATAATGAAACCGATCGTAAAAAAGCGGTTTTTGCGCTTGCCAGAAAGCCTTCAAAAGATAATCTTCTTATAATACGCGATGTGGCGGAATGTGATGAATCCGTTGAGGTTCGCTTTTTTGCGAGAAAAGCTCTTTTTTGTATTAAAGAAGCTTTAAAACCAAAAGTGACGGAGGCTATTGCCGCTCCCATAAGTCTTAAAAGCATAGCGAAATATTTTGCTGAAGGCAGGCCTGACGGAGATAAGCTCTCGATTATACAGCTCGCTATTAATAAAAATATGTCCGTTATAATAGATGCTTTTATTGAACAGCTTGCCCTCGAAAAAAGCCCGATGGTTATTTCCGCATTGTTAATTGCTATTGGAAAGCTTGGCGATGAATCGAAAATAAAGGTGATAATCCCGTATCTTAATGATAATAATTCCCGTGTTCGAGCCAATGCTATCGAGGCGCTTGAATATACCGGCAGCACTAAAATATATCCTTATATAATTTTAAAAATAGAAGACGGCGATAACCGTGTGCGCTCTAATGCGGCACGTGCTTTAAAAAAGCTCGATTCGGTCACTTCACTTCGTATATTGAAAGCGATGCTTTCGTCTAATAACATTGCGATGCAGGCATCCGCCGCTTATGTAATGCGCTTTATTATCGACGCCGCCAATCTCGAATTTTTAGAGCCGTTATTGAACTCGCCGGATGAAACGGTTCGTTCGAACGTTATTATAGCTCTTATTAAATATAAAGATAATGGTATTGAAAAAGCCGCCGCGCTGCTTAAAAATATAGAAACGGTTAAACCGCCGGATGAAGGGGTTTTTGATAAAGAGCAGATAGTAGAAAAGACCGTCGAAGAAAATTTGATAGAGCGTCTGAAAAGCGCCGATAGCGCTATGAGAATCGAGGCCGTTAATGAAGCCATGCAAAAAGGAGGGCTCGGAATCGCCAGTGTGCTTGCAGGGCATTTGAAATCAGAACGCGACAATAAAGTCATAGCGACTTTGCTTATAAGTCTTGGACGTTTGCAGTGCAAAGATGCTTTAGAGGAAATAATTAAATATCTTAAATCTAAAGACGCCCGCTGCCGCGCTAATGCCGTTGAGGCTGTGAGGCTTACAGGCGACGTTTCCTCGATTAAGGAATTAGCTCCATATCTTAAAGATAAAAATAACCGCGTTAAAGCAAATGCTATTATAGCGCTTAATAATGACGATAATACCGATTTATTTACGCCTCTTTCCGAAATGGTCGAATCGAACGAAGAGCTTATGCAAAAATCCGCTATTTACGCTATAATGGAAATTAACCGTAATCAATTTTACGGTTTTTTGCTTATACTTGAAAAATCTTTGTTTAAAGAAGTCGCCTCGCGCGCTAAAGAATGTATAAAAAAGCTTTCCGAGGCCGGTATAAAAATCGATAAAGTGAGATATTCAGCCGGTGAATCGGGCGGTGAGACGGTAAAAGAAAATTTGCGAAACCGATCGGACGGAAAAAATTTTGCGGCTAAAGGCGGTATGGGTTTATTGATAAAACAGGCGCGTTAAAAATCGATTTTATTTTTGATGCGGCCGGTGATTTTTCGTGTGATTTTGCTCCTGTAAAAACCGGCGGCAAATGGGGTTATTGCGATTCTTCCGGCCGGGTCGTAATTACCGCTATATTCGAAGCGGCTGAAAAATTTTCCGCCGGTCTGGGCGCGGTAAAAATGTCTGATAAATGGGGGTTTGTGGATAAGCACGGAATGCTTGTAATCGGAGCTGAATATAGTGAAACCGGTTTTTTTTCGGATAATCTCGCGCCTTTAAAGCAGGGAAAGCTATGGGGCTATGCAGATAAAAAAGGAATTATGGTAATAAAACCTCAGTTTGATGAAGCGGCAAGTTTTTCGTGCGGTCTGGCTCTCGTCAAAATGAAAGGATGGTTTGGAAAAAAAATTAAAGCGTTTATTGATAAGACGGGAAATATAGTTATTAATCTTAAATTCGATAATGCCGGTAATTTTTGTGATTCTTTAGCCCGCGTGCTTAAAGGCGATAAATGGGGTTATATCGATAAAACCGGCCGTCTGGCGATAAAACCGCAATTCGATAATGCTTTTGATTTTCATGAGGGCTTCGCCGCGATAGAAATAAAAGGTAAAAAAGGGTTTATTGATAAAACTGGAAAGATTATAATTGAAGCTAAATACGATGCCGCTGGAATTTTTTCTGATGCGCTCGCTTTAGTTTTTCAGTCGGGAAAATGGGGCTATGCCGATCGTGACGGAAAGCTTTTTATTAAACTAAAATACGATGAGGCGAAAAATTTCGTTAATAATTTCGCTCCGGTTAAAATGAAAAATAAGTGGGGGATAATAAATAAGATGGAAAAATTTATTGTCGAACCGCTTTATGAAGACGCGGGCGTATTCTGCGACGGCCTCGCATGGGTAAAATTGCCGGTGAGCGGAGCGGTTAAATAATTTTAGTTCAGTTTTTATCGTTCGGTTAGCATATTCGGCTTTCAAGTTTTTCTTGACTTATAGTACATATTCTTATATAATTATGTCAAAAAAATAAAATTGTGATATGGTATTAAGTAGTGAAATTTTATTTTAACAACATAAGCAGGGGTGTTTTATGAAATACGATAAAATTATTTTAAAGACGGCGCTTCCGGGGCCCGTTTCAAAACAAATTATTGGCGTCGATGAAAAATTTGTTTCGCATTCTTATACCAGAGATTATGCGATGGTAGCCAGACGCGGCGAGGGCGCTTTTGTAGAAGATCATGATGGAAATGTTTTCCTCGATTTTTCCGCAGGTATAGCCGTATGTTCGACCGGACATTGTCATCCGGAAGTGGTCGAAGCCATAAAAACTCAGGCGGGTGAGCTTATACACATGTCCGGCACCGATTTTTATTATGAAACGCAGGTTAAGCTCGCTGAAAAAATGTCGAAAATAGTTCCATTAGAAAACGCCGGCGAAGATAACCCCGTTATGTCGTTTTTTGGCAATTCCGGCGCGGAGGCTATAGAGGCGGCTATTAAAATCGCGCGAAGCAATACCGGCCGTTCGCGTATGCTTGCTTTTATCGGGGCTTTTCACGGCCGCACCATGGGAGCGCTTTCACTTAACGGTTCTAAAATTCGTCATCACGAAGGGTTTCATCCGTTGCTGCCCGGCGTGGTTCATGCGCCTTACGCGTATTGTAAACGCTGCCCTTATGGGGCGAAATATCCCGGCTGTAATCTTGAATGTTTTGATTTTATTAAAAAAACACTGGCCGCTAAAATCGTTTCGCCGCAGGATATCGCGTGCGTGGTAATGGAAGCGGTACAGGGTGAAGGCGGATACGTGGTTCCGCCCGTTGAATTCGTAAAAGCCATGCGGGATTTTACCCGCGAGCATGGCGTGCTTTTTGTTGTTGACGAAGTGCAGTCGGGTATGGGCCGTACCGGCAAAATGTTCGCTATCGAACATTTTGGCGTAAAACCTGATATTATAGCCATAGCTAAAGGCATAGCTTCAGGCCTTCCGCTTTCTATAACCTGCGCCGTAAAAAAAATTATGAACTGGAAGCCCGGTTCTCATGCTTCTACTTTTGGCGGTAATCCAGTCGCCTGCGCGGCGGCTAATAAAACTATAGAGCTGCTCGAAAAAGAAATTATCAAAAATGTTAATGATACCGGCGCATATTTAAAAACTAAGCTCGAAGCTATGATGGATAAATATGATTTTATAGGCGATGTACGCGGGCTCGGGCTTATGCTTGCGGTCGAAATAGTCGATAATAAAAAAGATTTTAATCCCGATGCGGCGCTGCGTGATAAAATATTGCACGCGGCTTTTGAAAAAGGCTTTATTATACTTGGATGCGGGCCTAACAGCATAAGGTTTGCGCCGCCATTGATAGCGAATAAATCTCATGTCGATATGGCCTGCGGAGTGTTAGAAAGCGTTTTTGCCGCTGTTAAAAAATAAAAACCGGAGGCTGTTTTAATGTTTAAAAATATATTGCTGCCGGTTGACGGTTCTGAATACGGTTTTTCGCAGCTCGGTCATGCCGTTGACCTTGCCGTTATATATGGCGGTAAGATTACCCTGCTTTACGTAATAGATATTAAAATCGTTGAAGGCCCGCTTTTACGCGACCTCACTTTTTTATCTGAAGCCGTCACCGATTTTGAATATCATAATGAAATAAAAAATTCTCTCGAAGAAAAAGGAAAATTAATATTACAGAAACTTAGCGCAGTATGCGAAGAGGCGAAAGTAGCTTATGAAGTTAAATCCGTTCCCGGTATAATTTCTACTACTATAGCTGAAAATGCAAAAATTGCAGATCTTTTGATAATGGGAAAACGCGGCGAAAATGCGAATTTTGGCAGCGCGTTTCTTGGCTCGGCGGCGGAGGCTTCAACGAGGCTTTCTAATAAACCGGTAATGCTTGTCGATCAAAATTATAAAAAACTTAAAAAAGTTCTTTTTGCATACGACGGCACGCAATCTGCTAATAAAGCGATGCAGCTTTTAGCTCAGATGGTTCTGGACGCTTCTTATGAATTATCGGTTATAACCGTAGCCGATGATGAAACTGACGGCGCGGCTATTTTAGACGAAGCTCTTGTTTATCTCGAAGCTTATAATATCAGGCCGGCGCGAATATTAAAAAGCGGAGACGTGGTTAATACGATTATATCCGTGGCTGAAGAAGCTGAATTTGACGCGATTATGATGGGCGCTTACGGTCATTCGGCGATACATCAAATGCTATTAGGCTCTACCACCACGCTTTTAGTGCGCGCGGCAAAAATGCCCGTTATTTTATATCGTTAAATTTAAGCTGGCGGTGTCTGACGGTTATGGCTGCCGGACTCCGCCAGCTTATAAATAAAAGCCTTAGAACGGAGAATGGTTATGTCAGTCGATCGCAGTTACGATATTGACGAAGGCGAACTTAGAAAATATAATGCGTTAGTTTATAAGGTTGAACGCGGTTCGATAGCCGCCCGCGCGGGAATTAAAGTGAAAGACAGGATCGTATCCATTAATTCTCATATTATAAGCGATCTTATAGATTATAACTATTGTGTCGGCGATTCTAATATTAAGGTGCTCATAGAAAGAGGCCATAATGAATTTATTGAATTTGATATCGAAAAAGATTATGGTGAAGATCCCGGTATCGCTTTTGAAAGCCCTGTATTTGATTCGATCTCTAAATGCGCCAATTCTTGTATGTTTTGTTTTATAGATCAGATGCCTGAAGGACTTAGAAGTTCTCTTTATTTAAAGGACGAAGATTACAGGCTGTCTTTTTTATATGGTAATTTTATAACGATGACCAAGATGAGCGAAGAAGATTTTGAACGGATTAAATCGTTATACCTGTCTCCGTTATACGTATCGGTTCATACCACCAATACTAAGCTTCGCAAGCAGATATTAAAAAGTCATAAAGCTGAGAATATATTAAAGCAATTAGAAGAACTTACTTCCGCCGGGATTTCTATACATACGCAGGTGGTTTTAATGCCCGGTGTAAATGATGGCGATGAGCTTATTAAAACCATAGAAGATCTTTCTTATTTTTATCCGCAGCTTGAAAGTATTGGTATAGTGCCTGTCGGTCTTACCCGTAATCGCGAAGGCCTTCCGGCGATCAACGAATTTAGCGTAAAAGAAGCGCGTGCCGTTATAGCACAGATTAAGCCTTATCAAAAAAAATTCAGGCGGCGCTTCGATAAAAGTTTGATTTATCTCGCGGATGAATTTTATTATAAAGCAGGCGAACCGTTGCCTGATGGAAGCGAATACGATGATTATCCGCAGTATGAAAATGGCATAGGCATTGCGCGTTTTTTTTACGATGAGTATCATTCTAATTTAAGTAAAATTCCCTCTAAAATTAAGTTTCATAAAAAGTTCAGCATGGTGAGCGGTGTTCTTGGAGGCATGGCGATCGCTAATATAATTCATGATCTTAACACGCGAATCGCGGGACTCGAAATTAAACTTGAAGTGGTAGAAAACCGTTTTTTTGGCGGTGGAGTTAATGTTACGGGACTTTTAACCGGCCGCGATATAATAGAGCATTTTATGAAAAATCCCCGCGATATTCCAGAAATTATAGTAATTCCATCGGTAATGCTAAATGATTATATTTTTCTTGACGATATCAGCGTGGATGAGTTAAAAAAAGAGCTTTCCACATGTGTAGAAGTGATTGATACCAATTTTAAAAGTCTTCTTGAATATATTATTAAATAGTAAATAAAAAATATATAACCATAAAAAGTGAAATTATAAAATAAATTGAATGACGGGTGAAAAAATGTTAGCGAAAGCCGTAATAATAGGCCGGCCGAATGTCGGAAAATCAACGCTTTTTAATAGAATCGTCGGAAAAAGACGCGCACTGACCCATGAAACGCCTTACCTCACGCGCGATGCGCTTATCGAAAAAACCGCATGGAATGATATGAAATTTGAAATTATCGATACCGCGGGTATGGATATTAACGTTAAAAATAAGCTTAATAATAAAATAGTCGAATTTTTGAAAGTATATATCGATAAGGCTGATCTGATTATGTTTGTAATCGACGGTCATTCGCAAATTACTTTATTGGATGAACAGATCGTTAACCTGCTTAGAAAATCAAATAAGAAAATCGTTCTTGCGGTTAATAAAGTAGATGACCCAAAAGGATTTAAGCTGAATTTTGAATTCAGTAAATTCGGATTTAAAGATATATTTTTTGTTTCAGCCATACATGGAAGCGGCGTGGCCGATCTTCTTGATTATATGGTTTCATATTTTAAAGAAGAAGGTTTTAAACCGGTTGTAAAATCTATTAAAACTATTGAAAACGCTAAAACTGATTCGAAAGATAAAAAACGCGGCGGCAAAAATATGAAAGCCGGATCGAAATCCGAAAGCGCTTCTAAAAAATTCTGCGCGGCGTTAAATGAACATGAATATGAAGATATAGAAGAGTTTGATCCTGATTCAGATATCGATGAAGATAATGATTCAGACGCCGCGCTTGAAAGGCAAAAACTTGAGCAGCGCGGACTTATCATAAAAAAAACTATCGATATAGCGCTCGTAGGCCAGCCTAATTCC
>CAYQWL010000029.1:7346-17586 GCA_964421195.1 uncultured bacterium
TGAACAATATTCTTGGCTATGAACGGACTTTAGTATGCGAAGAGCCAGGCACTACTCGCGATTCGATAGATACTCTTATTTCTTTCGAAGGACGCGACATTAATCTTATCGATACGGCGGGCATTAGAAAAAATACTTCTTCATACGATAATATTGAATTTTATTCGGTCCGCCGTTCAATAACGAGCCTTGAAAAGGCCGATGTAGCGATAATTTTAATAGATATAACTAAAGGCGTGACTTTTCAGGACAAGCATTTGCTCGATCTGGCGTTTGAAAACGGAAAGGGCGTGGTGCTTGCCGTAAATAAAATAGATCTCGTAAAAAATTCTGAACTCGAAAGGCTTTCGGCTGAATTAACCGAATATTTACATGAAGAGTTTCCTGATTCGGTAAACGCGCCTTTATTTTTTATAAGCGCTCAGAAAGGACGGAACTGTTTTGCTCCTCTTCAAAAGGCGGTTGAAATTTATGAAAAAGCAGTCAATTCAGCAATTACCACCTCGGTTTTAAATTCATATTTAACTGAGATAGTAGCGCTTCATCCGCCGGCTTCGTATAAAGGAAAACCTCTTAAAATATATTATTCGACTATAATTGCCCGTACGCCCCCGACGTTTATATTATTTGTCAACGATCCGGCTTACGTTTCGCGCGCATATAAACGTTACATTATTAATAAATTTAGAACGGCTTTTGAATTTGAAGGATATCCCGTGCGCCTGGTGTTTAAAAAAAGTCTTTCACGCGATAAAGCCGTTGAAAAAGGGTCGGGGCGCAGGAGAAAATAACGGATGAACGATGATTTAAACGCTCTGGCGTTGTTTTTAATTACAGGATATTTATGCGGCTCCGTACCGGTTGCTTTTTTATCTGGAAAATTTTTAAAAAATGTCGATATAAGAAAAGAAGGGTCAGGAAATATCGGGGCGTCGAACGCGTTTCGCGTGCTCGGTCCCTGGATAGGCGCTCTGGTAATGGCGGCTGATATATTTAAAGGATTTTTTCCGACGTATCTGGCAGGGTTAAAATTGATGCACGGTGATTTTTTTGAAGTATATCTTCTCGCGGTAGGCGCAGCGGCGGTTACAGGACATATGTTTCCGGTTTTTTTGAATTTTCGGGGCGGAAAGGGAGTGGCTACTACCGGCGGCGTTTTTCTTGCGCTTGCTCCCCGTGCCGCCGGGCTTTGCGTTGCTTTATGGATTGTTATAGTGGCCGTTTCGCGGATAGCTTCGGCGGGTTCCCTTGCGGCTGCGGTGGTTTTGCCTTTCGCTGTATATTATATTGAAGGCGCATCGGTTTTATTGACGGTCGTTTCTTTTTTTATGGCTTCTATAGTGATTGTAATGCATCGTAAAAATATTAAAAATCTTATGGCGGGCAGTGAATTGAAAATTATCGGTACGCATGTCGATAAGCATGGTAAACGGGATAAATAGTAATGATGTTTTAAATACGCTGGTGATATACATGGCTGTGAGTAATAAAGAATCAGTTTCTATAATAGGCGCGGGGGCGTGGGGCACCACTTTAGCCTGCATGATAGCACGTAAAGGCTTTAAAGTTAAAATATGGGCTTATAAAGAAGAAACGTGCGAAGATATAAATAAATTACGCGAAAATCGTGAATTTTTACCGGGAATTCTTATCGAAGGCGGCGTGCGCGCATATAATGATTTTGAAAGCGTTATGAGCGGTTCCCGTTTTATCATACTGGCCTCGCCTTCTCATACTTTACGCGCGCTTTTAAAAAAGATTTCTCCGTTTGTGCGGTTTGAGAATGATTTTTTATCAGTAGTGAAAGGAATAGAAGAAAAGAGCTT
This sequence comes from uncultured bacterium, assembly GCA_964421195.1. GTDB lineage: Bacteria > Muiribacteriota > UBA9980 > UBA9980 > UBA9980 > UBA9980. Next base: position 9,173 of record CAYQWL010000029.1, read on the forward strand.
TAAACGCGTGTCCGGTATAATTGCCGGTGAACTTTCGGGTTGTAACGGAAGTGAAAATATCGAAGATAAGATCGCCGTATTATCCGGGCCGAATCTTGCGCGTGAAATAGCGGCCGGCCTGCCTTCGACGAGCGTTGCCGCTTCTTCGTCAAAAAAATTAAGAGAAGATGTTCAGCTTTTATTATCCAATGATCGTTTCAGGGTATATACTTCAGACGATGTTGCCGGTCTTGAATTTGGCGGTTCGCTTAAAAATATTATGGCTATAGGCGCCGGTATTTGCGACGGGCTTAATTACGGCGATAATACTAAATCAGCATATCTCACCCGCGCGCTGCGTGAAATGGTAATGATTGGAGAATCACAGGGCGCGCGCCGTGAAACTTTTTATGGTTTATCGGGAGTGGGCGATCTTTTCGCCACAAGCTTCTCTAAATATTCGCGTAATAGATCATTTGGAGAAAAAATAGCGCTCGGTATGAGCCGGGAAGATGCGGAAAAAGCTATAACCGGGGTCGCGGAAGGCGTTCATACCGCAAGGGCGGCATATTTATTCGGCGCGAAAGAAAAACTCGAATTTCCCGTTATTGATGAAATTTATAAAATTATATACGAACGCAGGGATCCGGCTGAATCGGTAATGGCGCTTATGACAAGAACGCTTAAGGGCGAACTTGAGTGAGGGTAAATGAAAAAAGCTGATAACGGCGGTTTTGAAGATAATGAACTTTATAGCGGCGTCCGGAGCGGCGAACAGGATAATGAGCCTGTTTCCGACGGCGGGAATTATGAACGCGGCGGTTATACTACTACCGGCGGAATAAGGCATTATGAAACCGCGGAAGAAGCCGGTGAAGAAGTTGAAGAAGTTGAAAGCGCCGCCGGACGGATATTCGTTTATCTTTCATATTCAATAATATTCGCGACTCTCGTCGCTTTATGTTTTTTTCTTTATGAAGTTAAAGTCGTTCTCGATGATCCATGCGTGCCCAATAACGTATTTTTTCTTAATGAAAATCTCGGAGGCACCAATTATAAAAATTTAGAGCGCGTTATAAAATCAATTGCCGATAAAATAGGCCGCCGGCCGATTTATTTAAGCGCCGCGGGAAATGATTTTATGCTCATTCCTTCAAACGATATAGATTTTAAGATAAACACCGGGTTTATATACGAACAGGCGTTCGCCGCCGGTAATCAGGGCAATTTATTTCAGCGAGTTAAATATAAAATTCGTCTTAAAACCGGCCGTATGAAAATTAACTTAAATTGCCGTTATTATTTTAATCGCACTAAACTTGAAAATTTATGTTCGATTATGGCGGAATTTTTAAATACATCGCCAGAAAGCGCCGTGATCACTGAAACTGAAAATGGTTATAAAAAAATCAAACGCAATGTCGCAGGCGTGAGAATATTGCCGGAAGATTTATATCGTTATGTAAAAAATGAATTGTCGAATATTTCTTCGACTAATTTTTCTTGCGTAACTGTCGCGCATGAATCTATTAATCCTCCAGTAACTCTCGAAGATAAATTAAATCAATTAAATTCTAACGATACTTTATCGATTTTTGAAACAAATTATATAACGGATAATTTGAGTATAAAAAATAACGTGGAAAGTGCGGCGCGTTTACTCGACGGTATTATTTTAAAACCGCTTGAAGTTTTTTCGTTTAATAATTTTATGGGCGCCGTTAAATATAAAAATGAACGTGATGCCGCTATTTTTAATTCTAACAGGCTGGGATTTTTCCCGGATGTTTCAGGCGGCGCCGGTATTTTCGCTTCCGCTCTATATAATGCGATTTTATTTACGCATATAGAAATACTTGAAAGGCATAATCATTCATATTACGATCCAGAATTTGCTTATTGCCCGCCTGGAAGAGATGCTCAGGTGATATTCGGTTCGAAAGATCTTAAATTTATGCCGGATAAAGATTCGCCTCCGCTTGTATTTTTATGTTCCGCCGCAGAAGGCAGGCTTAAAATTTCCATACATGGCCGCCGCCGGCATGGTGAAACGATCGATATAGAAACGGCCGAAGTCAATATAAGCGAGCCCGTTGAAAAGAAATTAAAAGATTACTCGATTGGCCGCGGTGAGCGAAAGATAGAAAATAAAGGGCTTTCGGGCTATGAACTTAAAACCGTAAAAATTGTGAACATAAATGGCGAACAAAATTATAAAAGTGTTATATCTACTGACGTATATGCTTCAATGCCAAAATTGATAAGAATAGGCGATAGTTCTGAAGAATAAATATTTTGCATTTTATGACACGGCGGTATGATATGACGATGCTTTGAATTCGATATTTATATAAAAGTTTTTATAAAGTCCAGATTTAAAGTTGTTTAATCGTTTTGAAATATAGTATTGACTTTTAAGGAGTGTTTATAGTAAAATAAATGAAATTTTATAATGTGTTTAATAACCGGCCATTAAGGTCCTGCTTGCCGATTTTATTGTTTTTATCTTTTTTTTCGTTGTCCGTGTTTTTTGAAAAACGGGAGCTGCGGGCTGAAGAATATCGGTGTCAGAAGGTTTTTGGCGCTTATGGAACGAAAGACGCCGGGCTTTATTATCCCTGCGGAGTGGCGCTTGATTCGGTTGGAAATATTTATGTAACCGATTGGCGTAATAAAAAAGTCAGTAAGTTTAATCAGGAAGGTAAGTTCATACTGAATTTCGAGTCTAAATCGAAAGCTTATATGAAGCTTAAAGGTCCGGCGGGGATAGCTATAGATTCGGCTGATAATATATTCGTAGTCGATCAATATGTATCGCGTGTATTTAAATACAATACAAAAGGCGAATATATAGGTTCGTTTGGGAATTACGGCAGCGCTCCGGGTAAGTTTCTTAATCCCCGTGGAATTGCCTGTGATGGCAATAATAATATATATGTCGCTGATCATGATAATTACAGGGTGCAAAAATTTAGCCCGAAAGGCGAATATATAGCTGAATTTAAATATATGGGACTCGATACTCGCAAATTGGCAAGGCCGCGCGGCGTGGCCAGCGACGCTCAAAATAATATATATGTTGTTTACTCCGATATTAATAAGCTCGCTGTTTTTAATCAGGATGCCAGAATGATTGTGGATTATGGTGAAGAAGGCAGCGGACCGGGACAGTTTTTGAATCCGCGGTATGTTGCATGTGATAATATTGGTAATATATATGTTACCTGTTATAAAAACCATCGTGTGCAGAAATTTTCAAAGGATATGAAGCTTCTCGCTTCATTTGGTGAATTTGGCCGCAAAAATGAACAATTTCGTAATCCAGAAGGCGTATTTGTCGATGTGTCGGGTAATGTTTTCGTAGCTGACGCGCTTAATGACCGGGTGGTTAGATGGGAACCGGAAGAATATATTAAACATTTAAACTGGGCCGCTTTATTTGAAAAAAAAGGCATGCTCGCCGATGCGATAAAAGAGTATAACGATATATTAAAAGTGAAGCCGCAGGATGCGAAAATTATCTCGGCGGTCATTGAATTGAGTTTGAAGGCCGCAAAAAAATGTCAGCTCGAAAAAGACCTTGAAGGCGCCAGAAAATATTATTCAGATGTTCTTAAGCTTAATTCATTGAATGAAACGGCGATTCGCGAGCTCAAAGATCTTCAGGAGGGAGGCCGCGAAAAAAAGGTCGAAAAAAAGCAAAATTTCGTGATCGGGCTTTTAATCGTGCTTGCCGTGCTTATATCTATGATAATGACTTTTAAGAGCGTGTGACGAATATTATTTAAGTTTGAATGGAGAACTTATGATGTTATTGTTTGAAAATCAACTCTACATGGAGTTTCCATCAAAAAAAGACCTGATCGATTTTGTATCGAACAAGGTAATTTCATCTATAAATACCATAGCGCAGGAGGTACATTCACAAAATATTAACGATGAAACCTCCATGCCTCAGGATTTAAATATATTTGGTTTCGGCATGAATCTATCGATAGATGAGGCTTTAAAAAATGCTATAGTGCATGGCAATAAAGCTGATCCGCGTAAAAAAGTCGTTCTATCTTATTATATAAATTCGGAAAAACTTGAAATAGTGGTTCGTGATGAAGGAATAGGCTTTGACCATAAAAATTATAGGGCGAATGCTGAAGTAGATGCGGAAGCTGGCAGGGGCTTACTTTTAATAAAAAATTTTATGGATGAAATTAATTTTAATGAATCCGGTAATGAGATAACTATGATAAAAAAATTAGGAAAAAGTAAAATGGCAGGGGAGGACTTTTAATGGAAATAACCACCAGAGACTGTAATGACGTGAAGGTGGTCAGCTTTAAAGGCCGAATTGTTTATGACACCGAAGAAATTGTCAAGCGTGAAACTGAAAAATTAGTTAAAGGTCCGGTTAAAAATTTAGTTTTTAATTTCGGCGAGCTTACTTATATTAATTCGTCGGGACTTGGACTTTTAATTAATGTTTTAAAACAGATACGCGCGGCTAAAGGCGATGTTAAACTTTCTAATCTCCGTCCGGAGCTTATGGATTTGTTTAAAATAACCAGCCTTAATTCGGTTTTCGATATATCGCCCGATGAAGAAACCGCCGTTAACAAATTTATAAAAAAATAACGGTATATTTTATTTTTATATTTCAGCCCGGTCAGTTTAATATTGTCGTGCTGATTTTTGCTATGTTTAATCTGAAATGAGGATAATTATTAATGGGTACTTCGCATATCAGAAATTTTTCGATTATCGCGCATATCGATCACGGCAAATCTACTCTTGCAGATAGAATACTCGAATTGACCGGCGCGGTTTCGAAACGTGAAATGTCCGATCAACTTCTCGATTCAATGGATCTTGAACGCGAACGTGGGATAACGATAAAAGCTTCCGCCGTGCGTTTTGAATATAAGGCGCGTAATGGGGAAACCTATCTTATGAATCTTATCGATACGCCCGGTCATGTTGATTTTACTTATGAAGTAAGCCGTGCGCTCGCCGCGTGCGAAGGCGCGGTTCTTGTGGTTGATGCCACTCAGGGCGTGGAGGCGCAAACTGTAGCTAATATGTATCTCGCTCTTGAAAATAACCTTGAAATAGTGCCCGTTATTAATAAAATCGATTTGCCGTCCGCGATGGCTGATCATGTCGAACAGGAAATCGTGAAAGTGCTCGGTATCGATCATATAATTCCACCTAAAATTTCGGCGAAAGAGGGCCGTAACATAGATGAAGTTTTAGAAAGCGTGGTTCTGGGAGTTCTGGCGACTGGAGACAGGTCTAATCTTCCGCTTCGCGCATTAGTGTTCGATTCTTTTTATGATTCTTATAAAGGCGTTATCGCTTTTATAAGGGTATTCGATGGAGAAATTAAAAAAGGCCAGAAGATAAAATTTATGTCTAACGCTAAAGAATACGAAGTGTTTGAGACGGGTGTTTTAACTCCTGGAATGGTCGAAATTAGTTCGCTTTCAAGCGGCCATGTCGGTTATGTTGCGGCGAATGTAAAAACCGTAAGCGATCTTAGAATAGGCGATACTATTACATCCGTCGATAATCCGGCTAAAGAGTCGCTGCCCGGTTATAAAGATATTAAGCCTATGGTTTTTTGCGGTGTTTATCCTGTAGATAATACTAAATATGAAGTTCTGCGTGAAGCGCTTACTAAATATAAACTTAACGATTGCTCGGTAATTTTTGAACCCGAAAATTCAGTCGCGCTCGGTTTCGGCTTTAGATGCGGATTTCTTGGACTTTTACACATGGACGTTTTTCAGGAAAGGATCGAAAGAGAATACGGCCTTGAAGTAATTACAACCGCGCCGTCGGTTAAATATCGGGTCGTAACAAAAAAAGGCGATGAATTTTATTTTGATAATCCTTCGAAAATGCCTGATCCGACCGAAATAGAAAAAACCTTCGAACCTTTTATTAAAGCGAGCATATTTACTCCTAAAGATTATGTCGGAACGATTATGGATCTTACGCGTGAACGTAGAGGCGTTTATTTGAGCATGGATTATATTGACGATAAAAGAGTGACGCTGCACTATGAAATGCCGCTCGCTGAAATGGTTATTGATTTTTACGATAAATTAAAATCGCGAACTAAAGGATATGCTTCTTTAGATTATGAAATCGGCGAATATAAAGAATCCGAGGTAGTTAAAATCGATATTCTTTTAAATAACGAGCCTATCGACGCATTGTCTTTTATTACGCATAAGGATTTTGCTTATCAGCGTTCTAAAATATTATGTGAAAAATTAAAAAAATCCATACCCCGTCAGCTTTTCGTCATTCCAATCCAGGGCGCTATCGGTAATAAAATAATAGCGCGTGAAACGATAGGCGCCTTAAGAAAAGATGTTACCGCTAAATGTTATGGCGGCGATATTTCACGTAAAAGAAAACTTCTTGAAAAACAGAAGGAAGGTAAAAAGCGCATGAAAATGGTCGGGACGGTAGAAATACCGCAGGAGGCGTTTATGTCTCTGCTTCAAATAGGCGATGAAGAGTAAAAACGTGGTATTATTTAGTGGTATTATTTTATTCTTTTATTAATATCTATTAATATCGATAATTGAAACGATATATTATTTTTATTTTATTCGGGGGTGTTGTATGGAGGGTCAGGATAGGGTAGTTGTAAGTGTTATTGGCGTTAACCGCGTCGGAATAGTTTCTAAAATATCGACGGTGGTCGCTGAATTGAACGCGAGTATTCTCGATATATCTCAAACGCTTATAGGCGATTTGTTCTCTATGATAATGATAATCGATATTGCGAAATCGAATCTCGAATTTAAATTTCTCCGTGAAAAACTTGAAAATGCCGGTAGCGAGATGGGCGTAAAAGCTATTGTGCTTCATGAAAATACTTTTCGTTATATGCATCGTGTATAGAATTCATTTTAAAAAATTTTATATAGAAAAAAAATATAATTTTTAGAGATAAATTAATTGATTTATTTCTAAAAATTTGTTAATATCGTTCCATTATTTAAGATTTTTACTTTTTAAAAACTAATTCATTCGTGCGAAAATATCGCATAATAATTAGTTTTTTAATAGTTTTAGAGAAATGTGTCCGGCTATTAATTATTTTTTTATTTGTAATTTTATTTATAATTTTATTTTTTTGTTAAAAAAGTAAAAAAATCAGGTGGCGTTTTTATGAATAACATCGAAATAAATTCGGCGGACAGGTTTGATCAGATAAAAAAACTTTTAAATGATTCGCTGTCATTATTTGTACAGGCTGATTTTATTTCAGGCGATTATAAGGATATAATCGGCGAAATAAAATTGAATTTAGTTGCGGCGCTCGGTCTTGTTTCGTCTTCGAAAGAAGCCGATTTTTTTTCAGTTTCAATAAATTCCGCCGATGCTATTATGCTTGAAACCGATGGCGAGGTTATTAAAGCTTTAGCGGAGCTTCTCGAAAGTTCGATAGCGAAGGCTGTCGAATATTTCGAGACTGCCGTGCAATTTCCGTCCGTGAATAAAGAAGACGTTAAAGCGGCGGTTGAAACCGGAGCGTTAAAAAACGGAGGTTCGGGCGAACGTGAAATTTTATTAACTTTTATAGATGAATGCGGTGAGCATATACAGGCCGCCGAAGATTCTTTGCTGAAACTTGAAGCCGATCCGTCCGATCGTCCGGCGCTTAACGATTTGTTTAGATCTTTTCATACTATTAAAGGATCAGCGCATTTTTTAAATTTAAAAAATATTTCAGAATTTGCCCATGCCGCTGAAGATTTTTTCAGTGAAATACGCGATGGTAAAATCGAGTTTAATAAGGTTAATCTTGAACTGGCATTCCGTGCCGTCGATGAATTAAAAGTATTTATTGTAGGCGTTAAATCGAGCGGCGGCGATTGCGATACCCCGGACGCGCAGGCTTTAATTGGCGAGTTTAAAAAAGCGGCAATAGCGTTGAATGTTGAAGTTTTAAACGAAGCTGACGCGGATAAAAAAGTTATACGGGATCTTGATTTAATAGCTACCGCTATCATGCAGACTGAACCTGATGATATTAATGCATTTACGGGGTTTAAGCGTTCACTCGAGGAGGCGGCGCAAAATTGTAAAGACGATATCGCCGCTTCTGTAATAGAAGCGGCCGCGGCGCAGATTGAAGAAATTATAACGGCCGTTTCCGACGATAGTTTTAAAACTATTTCGATAATAGGCGCGATGATCGAATCCTGTGTTACTCATCTGGAATGCAGGCGTACCGGCGTTAAATCGACTATCGAAAAATCAACGGCGGTTAAAAGTAAAAAAATTAAAATAAACCATGCTTCAGATGCCGCCGTTTCTACGGCAAAACAAACCGCACCGCCTTTGAATGTCGGGCAGCCTGACGGTGATTTGCCTGAAATTTCTTTGCTATTTTTTAATATTATACATTTGGAAGTAGT
>CAYQWL010000029.1:17677-30430 GCA_964421195.1 uncultured bacterium
CCCGATAAATATTAGTTTTGAATTCGATTCAGAAAGTATCGATCGTGAAATGTTTCTTACTTTTATAGATGAATGCCTTGAACATATTCAGGCATCGGAAGAAGCGCTTTTAAATCTTGAAAATAATGTTGAAGATGCCGCCGCGGTTAACGTAGTCTTCAGGGCTTTTCATACGGTAAAGGGGTCTTCTTCGTTTCTGGGGCTCGCGGGAGTTACTGAATTCGCCCATCATGCGGAATCTTTACTGGTTAAAATTCGCGATAAAGAAATAAAATATACAAAATGTATAGCTGATGTCTGTCTGCGCTCTGTAGATATGCTTAAAACGCTTATAACGCTTCTTAAACATGGCGAATATAAAAAACCCGATAATTACGATGAACTTTTGAGAATATTAATGAGTCCTGAATTAAAAAAAGGCGTGGTGCCTGAATATGGGCCGGTTAAAAAAGTCAGGCCCATGATTCAACCGGAATTATCGGCCGCGGTTCAATCGCAGGCGCCGATTCACGTTAAAGTTTCCGAAACGCCGCCGTCAAACCCGGCGCCGGAAAAATCTGAAGTCAGAAAAATCGTTTCTACCGTGGCTGACGAAGAAGAATCGACGGTGCGCGTTAAAATTGCAAGAATCGATAAGCTGATAGATATGGTCGGTGAATTGGTGATATCTCATTCTATGGTGGCGCAGGATGATGCTATGGTGAATGGCGCGAATCATCTTCTCGCTAAAAAAGTTATGCAGTCCGGAAAAATAATTCGAGAACTGCAGGACCTCAGCATGACGATGCGAATGATACCATTCAGAGCTACTTTTCAAAAAATGGCGCGAGTGGTCCGCGATATATCCGGTAAAAATGGCAAAACTATCGATTTTATAACATCCGGTAAAGAGACTGAAGTTGACCGCAATCTTGTTGATATAATTAACGACGCGCTTATGCACATGGTAAGAAATTCGGTGGATCACGGAATAGAACCATCCGATGTAAGAAAAAAAGCGGGAAAGCCGGAAAAAGGCAGAGTGGTGCTTTCGGCTTTTCATTCGGGCGGAAATGTGGTTATTGAAGTAAAAGACGACGGCAAAGGACTCGATCGGACAAAAATTATAAAAAAAGCTATCGAAAAAGGGATTATTAAATCCGAGGAAAATATGACGGATGCCGATGTGTTTAATTTGATTTTTATGCCGGGATTTTCGACGGCGGAACAGATTACCGATATATCCGGGCGCGGCGTGGGTATGGACGTGGTTAAAACTTCCATAGAATCGCTTCGCGGCCGTATCGATATATCGTCTATTCCAGGAAACGGCTGCTGCTTTTCTATAAAGGTGCCGCTCACTCTTGCCGTTACGGATGGAATGCTCATCAAATCCGGAGATCAGCGTTATATTATACCGACGGCAAATATTTATTTAACTTTCAGGCCGCGTATCGAAGATATATTTACAATGGCGGGCCGCGGCGAAATGGTTATGCTTCATCAAAAGATGATACCCGTTTTCAGGCTTCATAAAATTTTTAATATTAATGGCGCTGTTGAAAATCCATGGGACGCGCTTTTTGTGGTTATTGACGACGGCGATAATAAGCATTGCGCCGTTCTTGTCGATGAACTTCTCGGCCAGCAGCAAATAGTGGCCAAGCCGCTCGGCATCGCGCTCGGAAAAATAGAGGGAATTTCAGGCGGCGCCATTCTCGGCGACGGTAAAGTAGGACTTATAATCGATACTAAAGAAATAGTGAACATCGCCAGGCAGGCTGCCGGAGTTTGCGTCAGACAAACAGTCTGAGCCCGGCCGGCCCGTATGGAATATAAATAGTAAAATGAAATGTTTATATCGGTGAAAAGCGGAAAGAAGGAAAAATTATGAGTGAAGAAATAAAAGAAAATTCGGGATTCGGTTCCGAGGCGGCGGCCGTAAAAAAAATAGAGGGCGGTAAGTTTTTAACTTTTTATCTCGGCAGTGAAGAGTATGGCATTCAAATACTTAAAGTTCAGGAAATAATAGGAATAATGGAGATAACTCCGGTGCCGCGAACTCCCGAATTTATAAAAGGCGTTATTAATTTGCGCGGTCATATAATTCCTATAATTTATCTGAGATCTAAATTCGGGATGCCGCAGATCGAAAATACCGAGCAAACCTGTATTGTTGTGGTTAAAACAAGAAATTTAATAATGGGGCTTATTGTCGATAGAGTATGCGAAGTATCCGACATTCCTTCAGGCTCTATCGATGAAGCGCCATCTTTCGGCACCTTCGTTAATACTGAATATATTCTTGGAATTGGTAAATGCGCTAATAAGGTAAAATTGCTTTTAGATATAGACCGGGTAATTACCGCTCAGGAATATGCCGGTATTTCAAAAATGGTGGAAAAATCTTGAACGATAACGGAATAATATGCCGGCGCATAAAAAATCCGGCGTATAATCTTATAAAATATCGTTTTTATGGAGCGCGACGTTAATTAAGTAATATTTGATAATGTAATTATATGGAGGTTATCATGAAATCTTTGAACCGAAGGTTGATGTTAAACGCTATTTTTGTCGTTCTGTTTCCTTTTTTTGTTACAGGCGGAGTTTTGTTTTTTACAGGCAAATTTAGCGTGCCGGTTTTTTTTGCCGTTGCTGGCGGCGCTTTTATTTCGCTGGCGGCGGCTCTGATAACCGTCGAAAAACTTTGTTCATCGGCGGCCAGGCTTTCGGAAGCGCTCGAAAAATTATCGAAAGGCGATTCGTTTTTACCAGTTGAAGTAAGTAAAGAAGATTATTTTTATCATGCGGTTGAAAATTTTAACGCTATCAACGTTAAAAATTATAATTTTAAAAAAGATATGGAAATTATTTTAGAAGGTATGAATACGGTTGAGACCGTTTACAAGCCTGATTTAAATGCGCACGAAGGTTTTCGCCGTGAATTGATAGAAAAAACCGCCGGTATGGTAAAGGGAGTTAACGAACCGCTTGCCGCTATAAATATTATGATCGATAAACTATGCAGAGGTGAAATTAGTAACGAACGTCTAACCATCGAGGCTAAAGGCGTAGCCGCCAGTATTAAAAATAACGTAAATTCACTTTTGACAGTTATCGATAATCTTTTAAACGAAGTCAAGATTGTCTGTATCGCCACTATATTCGAAGGAAAGCTCGACAGGCGCACCAATGTATCGCTTTTTAGCGGCCGCTGGGCGCGGCTTGCTACCGGAATAAACGATATAGTTAATACATTCGTTAAACCGCTTACGATGTCTTCCGAATATATTACTGAAATTAGCCGCGGCAGCATACCGTCAAAAATAACGGAAGAATATAAAGGCGATTTTAATATACTTAAAAATTCTTTTAATCAGTGTATCGTTAATTTACAGACTATGATCAAAGAGGTGAATGATCTAACTCATGCCGCGGCTGAAGGTAATCTTAAAAAAAGAGGCGCCGCTGAAAAATTTGAAGGCGCTTATAATGAAATAATATCAGGCATCAATCAAACGCTTGATTCGATTGTCAATCCAATTACTAAAATTAATGAATATCTTGTTCAATTAAGTAAAGGAGAGATCGCGGGTAAAATTGAAGATGAATTTCACGGCGATTTTCGCGAGCTCAAAGAAAATCTTAACAGGCTTATCATAGTGCTTGATAATCTTCTCAATGAAGTAAAAACGGTCTGTATCGCGACTATTTTTGAAGGGCATATTGATAAACGCGCTAACGTATCGCTTTTTAACGGCCGCTGGGCCAAACTTGCTTCCGGTATAAATGATTTGATTAATTCGTTCGCCAATCCATTGAAACTTACCGGAGATTATATCACTCAGATCGGAAACGGTAAAATACCTCCTGTTATTACCGAAGAATATAAAGGTGATTTTAATGTAATTAAGAATTCCTTTAACAGTTGTATCGGCAATCTCAGTAATTTAACTCGTGAAGTCGAGGCGCTAACTCATGCGGCTACGGACGGGAAGTTAAAAGTGCGCGGCAATTTTGAAAAGTATGAAGGCGTATATAAAGATATTATTATCGAAATTAATAATACTCTCGATGCTATAACCGGGCCGCTCAACGCGGCGGCGGATTATGTGGCTAAAATAAGCCGCGGCGAAGTATGTGAAAAAATTACGGCGGAATATAAAGGCGACTTTAATGATATAAAAAATAATCTTAATTTATTAATAACTACGGTAGATAATATGCTTAATGAAATAAAAACTATATGTATAGCGGTTATTTTTGAAGGTAAGCTCGATAAACGCGCCGGAGCGTCTCAATTCAGCGGCCGCTGGGGGAAATTGGCTTCCGGTATAAACGATATAGTGAATTCTCTCGTTAATCCGTTAAGAGTGGCTTCAAATAATCTTTTGAAAATAAGCCAGGGAGAAATACCGGCAAGAATAACGGAAGAATATAAAGGCGATTTTAATGAAATAAAAACAAGCATCAACACCTGTCTTGATACCCTGACGGCGCTTATTATAAACGACGGCGGGGCCGCTCTGCAGGCCGCCGCCGATAAAGATCTTACCGCGCGGGTTAAAAAGAGCTACAATGGATTATACGATAAAATGAAGCAAAACATAAATTCTCTTATTGAAAATCTTGAAGAGATGTTCAAGCAAATAGCCGCTAACACTGAAAATGTATCTTCTTCATCCAATCAAATAAGTAAAGGCGCTCAGTCTCTCGCTCAGGGCGCTTCTGAACAGGCGAGCGCGCTCGAAGAAGTGTCGAGCAGCCTGCATCAGATGAATTCGATGGCTAAACAAAATGCCGCGAACGCCAAGGAAGGGCAGAATCTTACGGTCAGCGCCCGCAGCAGTACTGAACGCGGAGTTGAAAGCATGAAAAAAATGTCGGTGGCGATTAATCAAATTAAAGATTCGTCAAATAATACGGCTAAAATATTAAAAACTATCGATGAAATAGCGTTTCAAACCAATCTTCTTGCGTTAAACGCCGCCGTAGAAGCTGCACGCGCGGGCGACGCCGGAAAAGGTTTTGCAGTGGTCGCCGACGAAGTAAGAAATCTCGCCATGCGCAGCGCCGATGCGGCTAAAAATACCGCGCGGATGATAGAAGAATCTGTAAAATATGCTAATAACGGCGTGTCAATTAACGAAGAAGTTATGAAAAATCTTGATGAAATTAACTGTCAGGTAAAAAAAGTCAATGAGTTTATGTCCGAAATATCGGCCGCTTCCGAACAGCAGAGTGAAGGCATTAATCAAATCAATACCGCCGTTGCTCAGATGAATCAGGTTACACAGCAAAATGCCGCGTATTCTGAAGAATCGGCGAGCGCGTCGCAGGAGCTTACTTATCAGGCGGAGCAGATGAAAAATATGATAATGCAGTTTAAATTGAGCAATGTAAAAACTAATGTGTTACCTGGCGGATTTGATATGCAAAATGTTTCTTTTAATAAGAGAAATCAAAAGCATGAAACGGTTTTGCAGCCGCATATGAAAAAAGATTTTAAGGAATTCGAACATTCCGCATCTGCCGCGCCTGCGCCCGATCCTAAAAAAGTGATACCTTTCGATGACGACGTTCAGGTGTTACAGGAATTTTAACTTTAAATACCTGAATGAATGGAAGTGTAATGGAATATATTTCTGCCAGACTTAGCGATTATGAATTCGAAAAAATATCAGGCTTAGTATATTCGATTTGTGGAATAAATTTGGGCAGCGGAAAAAAAGAATTAGTAACGGCGAGGCTCGCGAAACGGCTTAATGAGCTCAGGCTTCCCTGTTATGATTCTTATTTGAAATTTTTAAAAAACGACGAGAACGGATATGAATTATTTCAGCTTATCGATGTAATAACTACTAACGTTACGAGTTTTTTTCGTGAAATACATCATTTTGATTATATTAAAGAAAATTTGCTGCCGGTTTATAAAAACAAATCTGATAAAATTCGTATATGGAGCGCGGGATGTTCTTCTGGAGAAGAACCCTATTCTATAGCGATTATGCTTTTCGAAGAACTTGGCAATGTTATATTGCGTGACATAAAAATATTGGCTACCGATATTTCGACGCAGATACTTTCAAAAGCAAAAGAAGCATCATATACGAAACAATTGATTGAAGGAGTGCCAAAGCAATTAATTAATAAGTATTTTGATGGTTATTCCGCGGCCGATGAATTTGGTAAAAATATATGTATGTATAAATTAAAAAGTGATATCAGAAACATCGTGCGTTTCGCCAGGCTTAATTTAATGGATGAATGGCCCATGAAAGGCCCGTTTAAAATAATATTCTGTCGTAACGTGATGATATATTTTGATAAATCAACGCAGGAAAAATTAGTCGGCCGTTATTACGGGCTTCTCGATAAAGGCGGTCATTTGTTTATAGGTCATTCGGAAAATTTATCTTCGATATCTCATGAGTTTAAATATGTTCAGCCGGGGGTATATGTTAAATGTTAAAAGTGGTCGGAGTGGCCGATATGAAAACTTCTAACGTTAAAGATGATATTATAGTTACTTACGCACTTGGAAGCTGTATCGGTCTTACGCTTTATGATCCGGTGGCCGGTGCGGGCGGCCTGCTTCATGCCATGATGCCCGATTCAAAAATAGATCCCGATAATTCTAAAAAAAATCCTTATATGTTTGTAGATACAGGTATTGCGGCGCTTTTAGACGAATGCGTCAGTCTTGGAGCCTGCCGGGAGCGCCTTCAGGTAAAAGCGGCGGGTTGTTCGTCTTTTAAAACCGGTAATTTTTTTAAGATCGGATACAGGAATTTTAATAGTTTGAACGATATTTTAACGGGTTATAATCTGGCGCTTCACGCTTATGAAGTCGGCGGCGCGTCTTCGCGGACGATGAAATTAGCGATATCTAACGGCGATGTACTTATAGAAGATAACGGTAAAAAAATAAAATTATAATGCGGGTGAAGATAATTGATAAAAGTTTTAATAGTTGATGATTCGGCGGTCGTTAGAAAACTTTTGAGCGAAGAGCTTTCAAAATTCGAAGATATCGAAGTAATTGGAACCGCTCCTGATGCTTATGTAGCGCGTGAAAAAATAGTGAAACTTTTGCCTGATGTTATTACTCTCGATATAGAAATGCCCCGCATGGACGGGCTGACGTTTCTTGAAAAATTGATGGCGCATTTTCCGATTCCTGTCGTTATAGTTAGTTCTCTCGCGCCTGAAAAAAGCGATAACGCTATCAGAGCAATGCTTCTGGGAGCGGTAGAGATCGTCAACAAATCAGGTTCGCAATATTCATTGCCTGATATCGCCGGAAAATTAGTGAAGGCCATAAGAAATGCGGCCGGAGCGAAAGTTTTTGCCGGAAGGCCCGGTATTTCTTCATCTACGGCGCCGGGTTCATCTTCTCAGTTATCGGGTGGCGCCGCCGTTAATCCCGGACTTCAAACCACTCATAAAATAATAGCGATCGGTGCTTCTACCGGCGGAACTCAGGCGACTGAAGTTGTTTTAAAGTCGCTTCCGCCGCACGCGCCTGCTATCGCTATAGTTCAGCATATGCCGGAAGGGTTTACCGCTTTTTATGCGAAACGTTTAAACGAAGTTTGCGCTATTGAGGTACGTGAAGCGCGTAATGAAGATTACCTGGTGCCGGGCGTAGCGCTCCTTGCTCCCGGCGGAAAACATATGATGCTTCAAAAAAGCGGGGCGCGTTATTTAGTGAAGCTTAAAGACGGGCCGCTCGTTCATCATCAAAAGCCGAGCGTTGATGTTCTTTTTCAGTCAACCGCCCGCGTCGCCGGCAGAAATTCGGTCGGCGTTATTCTTACCGGGATGGGATCTGATGGGGCTTCCGGTCTTCTCGATATGAAAAAAGCCGGGGCGCACACCATTGCACAGGACGAAAAAACCTGCGTGGTATTTGGAATGCCTAAAGAAGCTATAAATGCCGGAGCAGTCATAGAAACCCTTCCTTTAGAAGAAATAGCGAAGGCGATGCTTTATGCCTCCGCTAAATAAATAATTTATGTTTTGACACTTTATTCAAAATATGATAAAATTAAATCATTATGAATAAAGTTTTTTCTGATACGTCAAAAAGCGGGTTCGAAAATATAAAATATCTTGCCATAGATATGGACGGCACTCTTTTACCCGACGATAAAATCATACCTGATTTCACTTTAAAAACATTAAGTGAAGCGTGCGAGGCTGGATATACTTTATGTATATGCACCGGCCGTTCTTTTGCCGGCGTTTATAAATATGAACGTTTACGTTCTTCAGTCAGCTATTATATTTGTTATGAAGGCGGTTATATAGTAGATAATACTATAAAGTCAAATCCATTAATTATTTATAATTATTCGATGCCCGCCTCTGGTGTAAGAGCCGTTTGTGATGCGTGCGCCGGTCATGAAGTGATGCTCGCGCTTCTTACCGATAAGGATGGTCTCTGTCTCGATTGTGACGATGATGTGTTTTCGAGCGTCAGGATATGGGGTGCGGAGCCTTTGAAAGTGGGGCGGAAAGAGATTGCCTTAACCGCGAATGAACGTAATGTTTATATAGCGCTTATTTACGGCGGTACGGGTCAGATAGATTCCGTGTGGGAAAATTTTTCTGATGAAATAAAAAAAGGATTTGATGTTATAGATACTTTTATTGATTTTAAAGATATGCGGCATTTAGTATTGAAAGCGGCCGGAGTAAATAAATGGAATGGAATTTCTCGCGTTCTTGCATTAACCGGCGCGGGCGCGGAAAATTTAATGGCTTTTGGCGACTGGCATAATGATTTTGAAATGATTAAAAACGCCGGCGCGGGCGTGGCTATGAAAAACGCTGAACGAACTATTATAGACGCGGCCGCTGTAACGACGCGTTATAATAATAACGAGCAGGGCGTAGCGAACTTTATAAAAGAACGGCTTTTATAATAAATGAAAATATTTAAATTGCATGTGAAAAAAATAATATAAAAAAATAAATGGAATGGAATCTGTTATGAAGATTTTAATTACCGGCGCCGCCGGATTTATTGGTTATCATTTAATAAAAAGATTTGCCGAAGCGAAAGAAACTGTTGTCGGGATCGATAACATTAATGATTATTATGATACGGCTTTAAAATTTTCACGTCTTAAAGATACCGGCATAGACGAGAAAAAAATAGAATATGCGCGTGAAGTTAAAAGTGAGTTATACGAAAATTATAAGTTTATAAAATTGAATTTAGAAGACCGTCAGGCTATAGCTGATATTTTCGAAAAAGAAAGATTTGATGCCGTGTGCAATCTCGCGGCTCAGGCTGGAGTCAGGTATTCATTGATTAACCCTTACGCATATATCGATTCTAATATAATCGGTTTTATTAACGTGGTGGAGGCTGCTAAAAATACCGGCGTCGGTCATTTTGTTTATGCGTCGAGTTCGTCGGTTTACGGTTCGAATGAAAAAATGCCGTTTTCCGTTTCAGATAACGTGGATCATCCGGTGTCGCTTTATGCCGCGAGCAAGAAATCCAATGAATTGATGGCGCATACTTATAGTTATTTATACGGCATGCCCGCTACCGGATTGCGTTTTTTTACAGCTTACGGCCCTTTCGGACGGCCCGATATGGCGCTTTTTATATTTACGCGCGCTATAATAGAAAATCGGTCTATCGATGTATTCAATTACGGCGATATGAAACGTGATTTTACTTATATAGACGATATAGTCGAAGGAATCGTCCGCGTTATCGGCCGGCCGGTCAATAAGCCGCAGGGCTGGACCGTAATTTCCGCCCGCCGGCATTCCGGCGAAACGCCTTATAAAATTTATAATATAGGAAACGGGTCGGCGGTTCTTCTGACTGATTTTATTGAAGCAATAGAAGAATGTCTTGGAAAAAAAGCCATGAAAAACATGCTTGCCATGCAACCGGGCGATGTATGCGCCACATGGGCGGATACGAATGAGCTCGTTAAAGATTTTGGATACAGGCCTGTTACGGATATAAAAATCGGAGTGAAAAAATTTATTGATTGGTACCTGAAATTTTACGGAGTGGTTTTATGAAAAGTAAATCGTTGAAGAATTCAGATATTAAAATAGGCGTTATCGGTCTTGGATACGTTGGTCTGCCTCTTGCCGTTGAGTTCGGCAGGTATTACAGCGTCGTAGGTTTTGATATCGATCATCGGCGCGTGGAAGAATTAAGAAATGGAATCGATAAAACGCTTGAAGTGAATAGCGGTGGGCTTGCGAGAGCTCTTTTTTTAAAATTTAGTTCGTCTGTTTCTGATTTAAATGAATGTAATTATTATATAGTCAGCGTTCCGACGCCCGTTAATGATCATAAAATACCCGATCTGAAGCCGTTATTAAGCGCATGTGAAACTGTCGGAAGCGTTTTATCTGCCGGCGATATCGTTATATTTGAATCGACCGTTTATCCGGGGGCGACCGAAGAGGATTGCGTGCCTGTTCTTGAAAAACATTCCGGTTTAAAATTTAACCGTGATTTTTTTTGCGGTTACAGCCCTGAGCGAATTAATCCCGGCGATAAAAAACATACTTTAGTCAATATAAAAAAAATTACTTCGGGATCTACTTTAAAAACGTCTGTCATGGTAGATTCTCTTTATAAGTCGATTATTACAGCCGGAACTCACCGCGCGCCTTCGATCAGGGTGGCTGAAGCCGCTAAAGTCATCGAAAATTCACAGCGCGATATTAATATAGCATTTATGAACGAATTATCTAAAATATTTAATAAATTAAATATAGATACGGGCGAAGTTCTTGCCGCGGCGGAAACTAAATGGAATTTTTTGCCTTTTAAACCCGGACTGGTCGGCGGCCACTGTATAGGCGTTGATCCGTACTATTTGACTTATAAGGCGCAAAGCCTGGGTTATATTCCCGAAATTATACTCGCTGGCCGCCGTTTGAACGATAATATGGGCGGCTATGTCGCCAATCAAATTATCAAATTGATGATAAAAAAAAATATATTGATTAATAAGTCGAAGGCGCTTATACTCGGCGTTACATTTAAAGAGAATTGCCCTGATATAAGAAATTCACGCGTAATAGATATAATTAGCGAATTACGGGAATTTGGAGTTACCGTAGAGGTTTTTGATCCCGGCGCCGATGCGGCCGAAGTATATTATGAATACGGCATTAAATTGATTTCGAAAATCGAAAATAAAAAATATGATGCGATCGTACTTGCAGTGGCTCATGAAATTTTTAAGAATGTTGATTTTAACATTTTGAGAAAGAAAAATTCTATAATATACGATGTTAAAGGAATGCTTAAAATAAAAGTTGATGGGAGGCTCTGAAGGCATGAAAGCTATAATACTTGCCGGCGGAGCGGGAACAAGGCTGCATCCTATAACTAAAACGGTTTCGAAACAGCTTCTTCCGGTTTACGATAAACCTATGATTTATTATCCGCTTTCAGTGGTAATGCTCGCGGGAATTAAAGAGGTTCTTTTAATATCGACGCCTTATGATATGAGCCGGTTTCGCGATCTTCTCGGCGATGGAAGCCGTTTCGGAATCGCTATAAGTTATGCCGTGCAGGACGCGCCGGGTGGTATCGCTGAAGCATTTTTAATAGGAGCGGATTTTATCGGCGATAAAAGCGTGTGTCTTATACTTGGAGATAATATTTTTTACGGTTTTTCTTTCAGTGAAATGCTTAAAAAAGCGGCGGCT
This sequence comes from uncultured bacterium, assembly GCA_964421195.1. Lineage (GTDB taxonomy): Bacteria > Muiribacteriota > UBA9980 > UBA9980 > UBA9980 > UBA9980. The sequence goes on from CAYQWL010000029.1 coordinate 29,369, forward strand.
TTAAAAAAAGGCGCGCTTATTTTTGGTTATTATGTTAAAGACCCGGAGCGTTACGGCGTGGTTGAATTTAACGAGAGCATGAAGGTAATTTCGATTGAAGAAAAACCAGTAAAGCCTAAGTCTAATTATGCGGTTACGGGTCTTTATTTTTATGATAATAATGTCGTTCAAATAGCTCGTAATATAAAACCTTCGGCGCGAGGCGAACTCGAAATAACCGATGTCAATCAGGCATATTTAAGACGCGGCGAGCTCGAACTCGAAATTATGGGCCGCGGAATGGCATGGCTTGATACGGGTACGCACGAAAGCCTTCTCGAAGCGAGTATTTTTATCGAAACTATAGAACACCGTCAGGGGCTGAAAATAGCCTGTCTCGAAGAAATAGCTTATAATAAAGGTTATATAAGCCGTGAAACGCTTTTAAGCTATGCGGCGGAGCTTAAGAATAATCAGTATGGCAGATATCTGGAGCTTATAGCCGGAACTAAAAAATCGTGTTGACGCGCCGTATAAAAAAATTCGCGAAGCTTCGCGCCGGCTTAAATTATAATTGACTTTTTCCGCATAATATAATAAAATATAATGCATGATTCAACCATTAAGCGGAAATGTTAAAATAAATCGTTTTACCGACAATCGTTTGATTCTCGGATTACTTATAGTTGTGTTATTGCTTTTTACGGCGATCGTTGATGATAAGTTCGACCGGCCAAAGATGGTCGAGTTTTATGATGGGCTGAAAATTCATGTAATAAAAACATATGAAAATGATATCGATTCTTTTTTAAGAAGTCAGAATATATCTCTGGCGAAAAGTGATATTTTACTTCATTCATTGTCGGAACCGTTGATAGATTCCATGGAAATACGCCTTATAAAAGTCAGCGAGGAGATAACTATCGAAGAAGAGCCTGTTAATTTTAACTATCGTGTTATTGTATCCCGGTCGTTACAGTCTGGAGAGGCTTATGAATTAAGGCCGGGCCGGGCCGGGTTGAAAAAAAAATTTTATAAATTAACCTGTCATAATGCGGCTCAGAAATCAAGAAATTTATTAGG